>CAJQKX010000168.1 GCA_905479025.1 uncultured Paraglaciecola sp. | reverse complement strand
GACCATATATACGCACGGGATCTATCTGATACTACTCCCTGTCCATTCATATACATTGAAGCCAAATGATACTGTGCAATCCCATTTCCAGTTTCAGCGGCTAATCTATACCACTTCACTGATTGGTTGAAATCCAACGGAACTCCGTAGCCAAAGTGATACATATAGCCAAAATTAGATTGAGCCATCGCATACCCTTGATGTGCGGCGAGACTAAACCAGCGCGCGGCTTTTTGCAAATTTTGAGCCTGACCAACTCCAGTTAAATACATTAAGCCTATCTCATTTTGGGCTGGGGCGAATCCACTTTCTGCGGCACTAGTATAGAATTTCAGCGCTTTATTATAATTACGAGAAACTCCATATCCATTTTCATAAATAACGCCTAGGTTGTATTGAGCCAGCGTGTAATCTTGTGCGGCAGCGAGCTTGTAGAGCTTTATTGCTTTATGAATATTTTGAGGAAGACCTTTTCCATGTTGGTAAAGGAAGCCTAAATAATTTTGGGCTGCTGCAAACTTTTGGTCGGCTGACAGCTTGTACCATTTAGCCGATTTTTCAAAATCTTGATTTACGCCATACCCGAATTGATACATGATCCCAATATTAAATTCTGCGTGAGGATACTTTTGCTCCGCTGCCAATCTATACCAATACATTGCTTTTTTATAATTTTTTGCAGTTCCTTTGCCCTGTTGATACATTAGCCCTAAATGATTTTGAGCCTCCACGAGTCCGTTTACAGCTAGTGGTTTAAATACAGCAAAGGCCGCTTTGTAACGTTCTTCATCAAATGCGAGTTTGCCTTTGTCGTATTTATTTTTTTCCCTAAATACATAGATCGTATTGTCAACCGGATAGGTACGCGCTTTTTCTGTAATCGAGTCGATAATGCCAAAATCTAAAAAGATGATACTGGCAGCAAGCTTTTCAGCCTCAATTGAGCTCGGAATAGAACCAACGGCAGTTTCCTGGTTTTTGGTGATACAAGAATAATTTAAATCACTCCTGGCACGTCGAACCATTTGTGTAGAAGGGACTAAAATGTCATAGCTGGCTCTATTATTTGAAATTACGCATTTTCCGCTACTACCGTCGCTAAATGCTACTGACAAAGGTGTATGATCGTCATTCACAATTGCTGCACAGCCGCACAAAGCAGAAACACTCATAAGCGTCAGAATAAATACTTTTAAGATCACATTTTACTCCACTAGATTTTAGGAATAGGTATAACGACCATTTTAATCCATGACAGCAATTTTGGAAAGGTTACCACATTGTTATCACGAAGACCATTTACCTTACACAACGTCGAGATTTGCAGATAGGATGTCTGCGAGAGAAGTACTTTCGAGTGTCACGATTTGAGTAACCGACATATCGTTATTTTGCACGCCATCAGTCACGAGATAAAAATGGACGCCGTCAACACCAGCTGTTTCCCCAACAGCAATCAAAAACTGAACCTCCTCGTCACCCTCTGGCGAAAACTCTTTACCGGCGCCAAAGAGAGATAACTCGTCTACGATGGCACTATTAACATCTGTAACACTGTAATAAACAAACTGATTGTTCACATCGTTCAGGGAAATTTCGCCAGATGTTGTATCGACCACATGTGTACCATTATTATAAACCCCACCTGAAATGAAAGCATCTAACACCAGTAAGTCGCCCTGAGAGGCAGTAAAATTTTTGATAATGTCAAGCCCACCTCCAGTAGCATCAAATATAAAAGTATCTGCGTCAGAGCCTCCTGTTACCGTTGTTCCACTTGCCGCCGTTGAAAAATTGTTAACCCCATCTGCCAGCACATACTTCTCTATAGTAGAATTAGCTGTTGCAATACCGGCATCACTCAGGGTCACAGTGTTTTCACCCGTTGCAACCGAAATTGATGCATTTTGTGCTATTGTGACAGTTAATGATGCGTTATTATTAATCTCGATGTCATCCACTCCGACCAGTCCAGATAAGTCATCACCGTTTTCACCAATAACAGTTACAAAATCTCCATCATTTAAAATTGTATTAAGATTGGCAGCAGAAACACCGCCGGTATCGCTCACGGTTAAGCCTCCCGTATGAGATGTAATCCCGGTAAAGGCAGAGATAAGATTAGCCGCCGTATCAGTGAAGGCTGCCACATTGGTCGCTGCGTTCAGAACAACCGCACCGCTTGTCGCCGCGTTTATCGTTTGGACATCATTGATGGTTGCTTCATCAACACCTGTAATGGTCAGCGTCACATCGCTAGCTAGCGCGACAGCACCGATCGCAGCCAATATATCAGTTGCGGCGCCTGTGATATGCGAAGTCTCGGTAGCCGTTGTAGTGCCAGATGTGAACGTATTAATCTGGTTAAGATCGGCAACAGAAACAGGCCCGGTATCACTTACGGTCAATCCACCCGTATGAGATGTAATACCCGTAAACGCAGAGATAAGATTAGCCGCCGTGCCCTCTCGGTTAGCAGCAACGGTCTCTGCGTTCAGAACGACAGTACCACTTGTCGCGGCGTTTATCGTCATAAGTTGAGCAACGGTTGCTGGATCAGTACCAG
>CAJQKX010000167.1 GCA_905479025.1 uncultured Paraglaciecola sp. | reverse complement strand
AATAACGGTATCTAAGCCTAACTGTCCCGCACGAATTGCAGCAACGTAACCACCAGGACCTGCACCTACTACTAAAACTTTACATGAAACTAAATTATTCATATTCACTCCTACATGAATAAGGTTCTGGAGACTCAAGCAAACTTTTAATACGTTGTACAAACAGAGTCGCTTCCCAACCATCAATCACGCGGTGATCAAACGAAGATGAAATATTCATGATATCGCGAGGAACAAAACCTCCATCTTGCCAAACAGGGCGTTTAGCAATTTTATTAATACCGATAATCGCCACTTCAGGTGAATTGATAACAGGTGTAGTCACAATACCGCCCAAGGGACCAAGGCTTGTTATAGTAATAGTTGAACCACTTAATTCTTCACGTTTTGCTTTACCACTGCGAGCGGCGGTAGATAGACGTTTAACTTCATTAGCTGATTGCCATAAATCAAGAGTTTCAGCATGCCTAATTACTGGCACAACTAATCCACTCTCAGTTTGAGTAGCTATACCGACATGGGCAGCACCATAGCGATACACAATATTATCGTCATCATCGAAACGAGCACTCATTTCAGGATAATCTTGTAAGGCAACCACTAGCGCTTTGATGAAAAAAGGCAGCATAGTGAGTTTTGGCTGTTCATCTGCTCGCTCTTTATTAAGCTTGATGCGTAACTTTTCTAGCTCAGTCACATCAATCTCTTCAACATAGGTAAAATGCGGAATACGCTGCATTGTATCTTGCATAATCGCTGCAATTTTACGGCGTAATCCAATCACTTTGACTTCTTCAATTGATTCATTAGCAACACTGTTAGAGGATGCTACTGGAGCCTCTGCAGATGATTGGCCAGAAATAAAAGCATCTAAATCATTATGCGTAATACGCTCAGCAGGACCAGTTCCACGTACATAATTTAAGTTAATGCCTGCATCCATTGCACGTTGACGAACAGCAGGAGCGGCTAAAGGTTTTTGGCCTTCAGGACGAGGAGCCGTAACATTTCGATTAGAAGCGGTAGCTGTTTTTGTTACTGAATTGACTGAAGGCTTTTCAAAGGCTGCTTTAACCTCTTTGTTTACCGGTACAGCTTCTTTTTCAGTTACTGCAACAGGCTCTTCACCTACAGTATGATCCGCTGTAGTAGTCGCTTTTTCAGGCTTAGATGCATTTTCAGTCGCTTGCTGACTTTCCACGAAGTTACCTTCGCCTTCTACTTGTAATTTCACAAAGTCAGCACCAACAGCGATCATTTCGCCAGCTTGGCAAGCTTGCCACGTTACCGTGCCATCGACAGGAGATGGAATTTCAACCGTTGCTTTGTCTGTCATTACTAAACATAAAACATCGTCTTCTTCGATGGTTCCACCTAATGCAACGTTCCATTCCACTAATTCAACTTCAGCAATACCTTCGCCAATATCAGGTACTTCAATTAAATAATTGCTCATTTCTACTCCCCCATCACTTTTCTTAATGCATCACCAACGCGAGCCGGACCAGGGAAATACTCCCATTCCTGTGCATGGGGATAAGGCGTATCCCAGCCGGTAATTCGAATAATAGGAGCTTCTAAACTGTACAGACATAACTCTTGAACAACGGCCATCAATTCAGCACCAAAACCGCTGGTTTTAGTGGCTTCGTGTACAACAATACAACGACCTGTTTTTTTCACAGATTTCTCGATTGTTTCTTCATCCAGTGGCAATAAGGTGCGTAAGTCGATTACTTCTGCATCAATGCCTGTTTCTTCTGCCGCACATTGAGCAACATGTACCATAGTGCCGTAAGCTAGAATCGTCACATCTGAACCCTCACTAGTGATTGCGGCTTTGCCTAAAGGCACCGTGTAATGACCGTCTGGCACTTCACTTGCTGCATGTTCAGACCAAGGCGTAACAGGTCTATCGTGATGACCATCAAAGGGCCCGTTATATAAACGTTTAGGCTCTAAAAATATAACGGGGTCATCATCTTCAATAGAAGCGATAAGTAAACCTTTAGCGTCGTACGGATTAGAAGGAATAACCGTTTTTAATCCTGCCACATGGGTGAATAACGCTTCAGGTGATTGAGAATGGGTTTGCCCACCGTATATACCACCGCCTGTTGGTGTTCTGATAGTCATAGGAGCAGTAAATTCACCTGAAGAGCGATAACGTAAACGTGCCGCTTCAGAAGCAATTTGGTCATACGCTGGTAATATATAATCGGCAAATTGAATTTCAGGCACTGGTCGTAAACCATATGCTCCCATGCCAACAGCAGCCCCTATAATGCCAAGCTCTGATATTGGTGCATCAAAACAACGTGATTTACCATACTTTGCTTGTAAGCCCTCAGTTGCTCTAAATACACCACCGAAGTAACCAACATCTTCACCAAAAACAATGACGTTATCGTCTCGTTCCATTGTTACATCAAGCGCATCACGAATGGCTTCGATCATATTTTTACGAGACACATTCTGAGAGATAATTTTTTCAGACATATCTATACACCTGCTTCTTGACGTTGTTTACGCAGGTGGGCAGGCATTTCTTTATAAACATGGTTAAACAT
>CAJQKX010000166.1 GCA_905479025.1 uncultured Paraglaciecola sp. | reverse complement strand
AATCAATGCCAAGCGGGTGGACTGCCTTTTACCAACAGTTAAAGGATTACATTGTGGCGCGCTATCAAGTGGCCGATAATAGTACCCTAGACACGATAATCAAAGTAAGTCAGGCAACCATGCCAGATGATGCTCAGAACTACCCAATTTCACTTAATTTAGCACATGATTTTCATGCTTACTTTCGGCAAAATAAAGAGTCCTTTAAGGCATTACATACCTTCGCTCAAAGCGCGATGGTTTTTTCAGATCCTAACCGATTGTCTAACGTTGACTTGAACTCAGCTCAATACGATAGCCACCAATATTTTTGGGAATTGTACAGCTCGGTCGCTCGACCAAAATCCCTAGCGGAATTTGCAGCTTGACACTTAATGGTAACAACTTCATTTTTAACGTTACACCTTAACTAGTTTGTTAAGGTGTTTTTGCATCACGTCTTTGTGCACTTGTTTTCACCATTGAGGGACAAATACTTTGCAAAAATCATCGACATCACAAAACATCTTAACTAATTTACTGATGCCTGTTCCTTGATAGATTGATTTTTTGTCAAAAATCAGCTCTTGAAATAGGCATTTCGTTCCAGCCACAGGTACTGTCGTTTTTAGATATTTTTATATTATTCATATCCTAGTAAACCATCTTGATGAGTGATGTCGACAGTGCGCAATACTTGGGTTTCATAGTTGCGTGATCGCACATTTGACATAGTTACATACTCCCCACGTGCACCTTGGTGATTGACTTGTAATCGAATAAAGCCAAGGTGGCGGCCATCACTCCAAATGATCTCTTCGTTGTTGGCAGTATTGAGTGCGTCGAAGCGCTGCATGACCTCACCTCCTAGACTTTCCATAATTGAACGAGGTGACGTCACGCCAGTCGCACCAAGCTCTACGCCCATCGATTGACCGCGGTCGTCGAACAACTTATTCTGCCAGAAACTATGGCTGTCACCCGAGATTACGAGTAAGTCTTGAACATTAGCGTCTTTGGCAATCTGATAAAATCGTTCACGGGCCGCAGGGTAACCTGACCAAGTATCAAGGTCTGAGGGCAAGGAATATTTTCCAAGATGGGTACGTTCAACCAGCTTTTGTTGTTTTTCTAGACTGAGTTTGTCACGTAAGTTATTGAGTATGGGGTCGTCTAAATTCGGTGCGATTGATTTAGCTATAACCGATTGATTACCAATGATGCGCCAGCGACGCCCAGCACTGACCGATTCATTGAGTTCATCTTTTAAGAAGACTTGCATCTCCTTAGATAACATTTCGCGATCGGCTGCATTAATGACATTTTGTGAAAACGCTTTAGCTTGCTTTTTACTTTGAATATTCGGCAAATGTTGATTATAACTGATTTGCTGGCTTCGGCCGGTATGCCGACTTTCAAGTGTGATCAGGCTGGCAAGATCGCCAAATTTATAATGTCGCCAATATTTTGCCCGGTCGCTCACTTGGACAGGATCACGCACTGGCATCCATTCGTAGTAAGCTTGCAGTGACGCAAGTCGCCTTGCCTCCCAGCTTCCCTCATTCAGTTGATGATTCTTGGCGCCGGCCATCCAAGGATTATTAGCTGTTTCGTGATCATCCCAGATGACAATCAATGGATGCCTAGCATGCATGGCGAGTGAGCCTTGATCTGTTTTGTACTGGGCATGACGTTTTCTATAATCATCAAGAGACAGTGTTTCATGAGCAGGGTGATGCTCTCGTCCGATACGTTTTCCCATTTCACCACCAAATCCCTCAACACCGTACTCATAGATATAATCACCCAGGTGCACCACTAAATCTATGGACGCGTCTTTTGCAATCGCATCATAAGCATTAAAATATCCAAACGGATAATTAGAGCAGGTGGTGACTGCCACAACTAATTGTTCAACATGTCCAACAGGTAGCGTTTGAGTTTGACCAGTGGGTGAAATAGAATCTGCGACCGCAAATTTATAGAAGTATGATTCTCCAGGCTTTAAATCATCAGCGACTATTTTAACAGTATGATCTCGATGAATGTCTGTGTTGAAGACACCGCTGCTGACAACATGTTTGAAACTTGCTTCAGTAGCAACAAACCAATCCACCTTAACTGGAGTTGTTAAGCCACTTACTCGCGTCCAGATCACCACACTACTTTGGTCTGGATCACCGCTTGCCACGCCATGAGCAAAAATAACCTGATTGCCTAATTCGCCCTGAGTATCGCAACTTGTAAAGGGCAATAAGGCAACGCTAGAAACTATTTTCATTGCTTGTCTGCGGGTTACTTTTTTAGGCATTACATATTCTCCAAACGATAATGAGTCAACCTCGAATTATCGTATTATTGAGTGAAATTCTAGGCAGCGGCATGCACTGATAAAGAACAAAAGTGGTTTGCTATTATGGCTTCAAAACATATAACTTCATCAGTGCCAGCCAAACCTATTGGCACGATAAGGAAAAAGGGATACTTTGGGTGTTTTGTTACCGAGTAAGTCGGCAATAATATCACCACTAATTGCCGCTAATGTCATACCTAAGTGTTGATGACCAAATGCATAGACTACATTCTGGCTCTTACTTGAGTACCCCAGAACAGGTAAAGAGTCAGGCAGCGAAGGACGATGACCTAACCAGACTGATTCTTCATGAATTTCAAGCTTAGGTAGCATATTTTTAGCCACTGGTAAAAGTTTACGAATTCTGCTGTAGTCCGGTGGTGCATGCAAACCGGCAAATTCGACCTGACTTATGAGGCGTATACCCTTATTCATAGGTGATAATACGAAATCATTTTCGCCATTAACAATCGGCCTACTAATCAGCGAATGGGTGGACTCAGGTAACATCAAATGATAGCCGCGTTCAGACTCTAGGGGAATATCATCCCCTAATTGTTTCGCCAGACCACGGGACCAAGCACCAGTTGCAATCACCACTTTTTGACTGAGTAATTCACCTCTTTTACCTTTAAGTTGAATAACGCCATTAATATCTTGTATTGCATCAACATTAAATTGTTGATAACGACCGCCACGCCTGACTAATAAATCAACCATGCCTTGCACCAGTAGCTGCGGATCATTCACATTTAAGCTATCGTCTTGAAAGAAACCGTGCTTAAACGTTCGGGCTAAATGGGGTTCAAGATCATGAATTTCAGACGCATTTAAGCATTGGTATTTTGTGCCCATCTGATCCAAGATTTGTCTTGAACGCAGGGTCCCATCAAACATCTGATCTGATTGATATACTTTGAGCCATCCCTTCGCATTGAAGAATTGACTAAGGGTTGTATCCTGGGTTAATTTGCGCCAGCTTTGCACCGCATGTTGTGATAGGGCGTGCAAGTTTTGGGCATTTTTGTTGACTGAAGAAGTGCGGCTTTGCCACATAAAACGCATAAGCCAAGGTAAAACTTTAGGGAAATAAGAGGGGCGAATACATAAGGGAGAATTGGATTGACTGAGCATTTTGATGGCATCGAAGAATATGCCTTGAGTGGCTGTGGTACACAAGAACCATTGACTATTGCACCAGCATTACCAAATGAGGCGCCTGCACTTGGCCGCTCTCTATCGAGTAACAGTACCTCGTGACCTCTTTGTTGCAATGTTAACGCAGTCGCAGCGCCAATCACCCCTGCCCCGATAATGGTTATGTTACTTGTCATCGGCTAGCACTTTTGGATTATTTTAAAAATCCTTTCACCTGAAAGTTGGACTTCACAATAAGTAAAAACCAATACCTAGGTACTGGTTTTTACTTCCATAACTAAATGTAAACTAACTTAAATTAAATTAGCTTAGCTTAGAAACGATGTGAAACTTTTGCATACATAAAGCGACCATTGAATCCGTATGGTGAAGTTGAAGCATACGAGCGACCAGCAGGTGCACCTACAGCAACAGGACCATTATCATCAGTCAAATTATTAATACCGACAGAAATAGCTGTTCCGCCATCAAAGTTATAAGCAAATTCAGCATCTAAAAGAACAACAGCATCGCCAGTAATATCTGGAGAGAATTGGAACCATTCTCCATAATAGTTTGCTCTTGCCATTAATGTCCAATCATCAGCAGAGTAATCAACTGTAAATGAACCTTTTTGCTCAGGTAATCCGCGCTCTAAACGATTTAATTTAGTTTGACTAACATTACCAACAACGTTATCAACCGTCGTTTCTGTCCAGTTATAGGCAAGTGCATACTTCATACTACCGCCAAAAGCGTCATTTGAGTAGTTAGCAACTACGTCCACGCCTTGAGTCGTTGTATCAAAGTCATTAGTAAAGAACTTAACTTTAGCCAAACCAATAGCATCTGTTACACCCTGTTCTGTTAATTCTGCACGAATTTCGTCAGTTAAATCTTGTGCTGACGTTTGCGTAATTCTGTCAGTCACTTCGATGTTGAAATAATCGACAGTAAGGAAGAAGTCGCCGTCTTGATAAACACCACCAAACGCATAACTGGTCGCTTCTTCAGGTGTTAATTCTTTTCCACCAAATCTGACAGAAACAGGATTAGTTGGAGGTAATGTGGCTATATCAAC
>CAJQKX010000165.1 GCA_905479025.1 uncultured Paraglaciecola sp. | reverse complement strand
TCGGACTTTTTGAAATTGAGTGAAAGCAAACACATCTTGCGAATACCAATAAGATGGCGAGAAGATACCCGCTTTACTGAAAACTTCTGGATAAGCATGAACCCCGTAGTGTGAGATCAATCCGCCCATAGAGCTACCCATAATAGCAGTGTGTAACCGGTCTGCTTTAGTACGAAAATTGGTGTCTATATAAGGTTTAACGACTTCTACAATAAAGTTCATATATTGCTTACCTTGTGCTTCGCCAAAACGTTTATTTTCCCATGGTGAAAGTTCAGTCATACGGAATTTTGCAGCATTATCAATTCCTATAACTATTACCTCAAATCCCATTTTTGCAGCAAGTTGGTTGAGTGACTCATCTACTCCCCACTCCCCTGCCAGTGCAGTCATATCATCAAATAAGTTTTGCCCATCATGCATATAAATGACAGGGTAACGTTTGTCTGAATCTTGATAACTGGGTGGTAAATACAATCGAATAATGCGCTGTCTATCTAGTTCTGGCATGATAAATTGGTAAGGCAACACTTGAACATTGCCAGTCGAGGTGGAGGTTTTTTCCGGCTCACCGCAAGCGCACAAAAACAAAGCGAAGATTAATAATATGCTTCTTATAATTAGCTTCTTACTCATAACTGCATCACCACAGATTGCATCAGCACTTCACTTAACGCCATTTCGCCTAATTCTAACTCAACTATCAGGTTTATCTGTGTCCCAATTAATAAATCCACGCCTAAATATCCCTTGTAGTTAATTTTAATCTGCCAAGCGTTGCAGCAGTTAACTCAATAGCAAGATTGATTATGCGCTGGTCTGCGTAACCTTCAAAATAATGCAACATACGTTGCCCAGTATTTTAATGATTTTCTTAAATTTGATAGCAAAACCCATCTAAGCCTTTTTCTAACACATAAAGTGCAATATCTCAGAATATATACTAAGAGTCTGGCACCTTTAAATTTGACTTTAATACAAAAAAAATACTAGATGTTGTTGAATGCCAAGTTGTAAATATTACTCTGGTACATTTACAAAGACATAACTATCACGAGGCTTAACGCCATAATCCACTTTAACATTTTCGTGCCGATCATTGAAATGAAGTGGGATTAGAAAATATGCATGACCGGCCCATTTGGCTGGTGAACCATTAAACTGTGCATCTGTTAATGTTGATGGTTCTTTTTTAAGCACAGATTAACATGCAATATCAGTTACCCAGATAACAATAGACAAAATATTGTTATCCCACTTTGCTAAATTTGTTTAAAATATTTAAATAATTCCATCGATAACGCTCGCTAAATCCTACCCCTAAGTACAGTTGGCTAACACTAGGTTGCATACGTATTGATAGCATATTGTTATTCCACATGAGGTAATCAGTTTTTTAAATCAGATCGTTTGGTGAACATTTAGCTGTTATCATCGTGTTCTAATAATAATTATTACCCATAAGTGACAAGCTAAATGAAAATATTAATCCGAAATCTTGATAGAGAAACCACTGAGCAAGAACTAAAAACTGCTTTTGAAGCACATGGTAAAGTGCAATCTAGCGATATAGTCAAAGAAAAATCTAATGGTTTATCTAAAGGATTTGGATTTATAGAAATGCCTAAAGCTGGCGAAGCAAAGGTCGCCGTAAAAAATCTTAATGACAGTATGTTAGGTGCTAACAAAATTAGAGTTAAATACGCTGAAGAAAAGGCTGATACTCAAGCTAAACCAAAAACCGATTAGCTCAAAAAATTGCAAACGAATATACTTAAAAGTACGCTTAGTGGTTGCTATCTATTTTTTATTTGATTGTCAGCAAACCGGTCTCACTGATGGCAAGCATTAAGACATTGGTGTTTATGGCTTTTATCAACAATTTTGATCCCTATCAATAAACAACACGACCCCTTATCCACTTCACCTGACTTTTCCCTTATGTTAATGCCTAGTCTAATAGCAAAAAAGATAAGGCATCAACATGAAAACGTTAATTTTGTTTACCTCAATTATTTTACTTTTTGTTATGGCTTCTTGTAGTTATGGCCCTGATTCCCCTAAAGGCTTTAGTTTACCAGAAGGAGATATCGCAAAGGGTGAAAAGGTGTTTATGCAATATAAATGTCAGGCTTGCCATGCTTTAAAAGGCTATGAAGATGAATCGCTAATCAAAGAGTTTGATACGCTAGTCCCATTAGGTGGCACCTCCGCTATAATCAAAACCTACGCTCAGTTAGTGACGTCTGTCATTAACCCTTCCCATAAATTTGCACCCAGAAACAAGTCTATTGAAGAAAAACTCATTAATGATGATGGGAGTTCAAAGATGCGGTTATTTAATGACGTTATGACAGTGCAGGAACTGATTGATTTAGTCGCATTTTTGCAACCTAAGTATGAGGTTAAACCAATTACTTACACACATTATGGCCAATATAGAATGTTGTGACACGGGTATCTTTATGTATCAAGGGACTCAGATTAGTGCTGATTATAATTCAAGAAGTTAAATTCTTGGGAGGGTAACAATGAAAACACCTAAACGAATATTAGTGGTGATAAGTGGCCGACATACTGAACACCCAGCCTTAGAGCGGGCACTAAAATTTGCCGAATTTGATAACGTTCATATCCATTTATTTAACTCAATTTACGAACCGGTCATGGAATTAACCGATGTATTGTCCAGTGAACATCGTAAAGAAATGAAAAGCCAATATATGGCAGATAGGTATTTATATATGGATACTATTGCCGAAAATTTGGATCAAAAAGGTATCAGTTGCAGTGTGAATGTCGCTTGGCATAGAGAGTTACATGAAGCTATAGAAGAAATAGTTGATGAGCTTGAACCCGATTTAGTCATCAAACGAATTTCGGCCGACGCATCTAATATCAATCCTTTTACCATGCCAGTTGATAGACATTTGCTGCGTTATTGCAAAGCCCCTCTTTTGCTCGTGAGAAACTCAAATTGGGTGAACAAACCGCTACTGGCAGCCATAGACCCCACTGTCCTAGACCAAAAGCACATCGCACTCAATCACAACATACTCGAATATTCGAAAATGCTTGCAGATGTGACTAAAACTCAATTACACAGCGTCAGCGCCTTTGAGACGCCCAATATGGCGCCCTCTATGGATGTAGGTTGGTCTAATATCGATTTTGAGAGCATTAAAGTTGAGACCACTAAAGTTCATAAAAACAAAATGGAAACCTTG
>CAJQKX010000164.1 GCA_905479025.1 uncultured Paraglaciecola sp. | reverse complement strand
TAAAGGTGATTCATATGTTAAAAGTTCTAGTTTCAACGGTTCCCTTCGGAGATAGAAATAAGCTTCCCCTTGAACTTATGGAGGGAGCGGGACTGGAGTGTGTAGTTAATCCCTTGAATCGCAAAGTCACATCTGAAGAACTTGCAGATATGATTGAAGATGTCGATATTTTAATAGCTGGAACAGAGATTATCGATATAAAGGTGTTTGATCGAGCGAATAGACTAAAGCTGATTTCGCGAGTCGGAATTGGATTGGACGGGATTGATTTGCTTGAAGCAAAAAAAAGAGGAATTCAAGTTAGTTATACACCTGATGCCCCGGCTCCTGCTGTGGCGGAATTAACTATAGGATTAATGCTTTCCCTCTTGCGGAATATTCATGTTGCAAATGCGCAGATGCATAATGGTGTCTGGCATAGGCATTTCGGGCGTCGTATTCCTGAAGTGACAATAGGAATAATCGGAGCGGGACGAATTGGCGGACGGGTTTTGAGAAGGTTGGCGGCGTTCGGTTCTCCTCGTATATTGGTGAATGACATTAAGCCGTCAAAAAATATTGCGGACAAGTTAAAGCTAGAGTGGGTTGATAAAGAAATGATTTTTCGAGAGGCCGATGTGATTAGTATTCATGTCCCATTGACTAGTAAAACAAAAGATATGGTTTGTTATCCCGAGCTAAAATTAATGAAAAAAGATGCGCTCATTATTAATGCATCTAGAGGCGGTATTATTAACGAAAACGATCTCGCAGCTGTTCTTAATGAAGGTCACCTTTCTGGCGCGGCGATCGATGTGTTTGAGCAGGAACCCTACGCGGGACCACTAAGTAAAATAGAGCGCTGCCTTTTGACCTCTCATATGGGATCTATGTCTCTAGACTGCAGAACTCAAATGGAAATCGAAGCTACAGAAGAAGTTGTGAGATTTTCGAAAGGATTGCCATTGGAGTCCTCTGTACCCATAACCGAATATAATATTCAGAAGCAGAGACCATAGACTATGAAACGGGTCTGTGTTTTTGGTGGGTCTGGCTTCTTGGGGAGTCACGTCGCGGATAGGTTGTCTGAGTCTGGATATTCGGTCAAGATTTTTGACCAAGAGCCGTCTCCTTGGATTAGAAGTGATCAAGAGATGATTGTTGGAGATCTGCTGTGTATTGAGGAGGTGATGGATGCTGTAAGTGATACTCAAATAGTATTTAATTTTGCCGCGTTAGCTGATCTTAATCAGGGGATGTCGAAACCTTTGGAGACGATTCGAATTAATGTCCTTGGTAATGCTAATGTATTGGAGGCGTGCATAGCGCACAAGGTAATCCGTTTTATTTATGCAAGTACCGTATATGTCCATAGCCGTGATGGAGGATTTTATAGGTGCAGCAAACAAGCTGCAGAGCAATATGTAGAAGAATATCAACGCGCTTATGGTCTCGATTATACGATTCTTCGATACGGGTCGTTATATGGTCCAAGAGCAGATAAAGGTAATGGTCTTTATCGGATAGTTAAGAACGCAGTTGAATCTGGTATTGTGCGCTACGAAGGGAGCGCGGAAGCTCTTAGAGAATATATCCATGTTGAAGATGCCTCGCTAGCTAGTGTAGCCGCTTTGGGTGATGACTTTCGCAATAAAAGTGTCGTTCTTACAGGCCAAGAACCGATGAGAGTTATGGATTTGTTAAAAATGTTGGCTGAAATATTAGGGTATGAAAATGAGATAGAGTTTGTGGATGTAAACCAAGCGGGGCACTACGTGCGGACTCCTTATGCTTATCAGCCAAACCTTGGTAAAAAATATATACCTCCAATGCACGTGGATCTTGGGCAGGGATTGCTTCAGCTAATTACACAGATTCAAGACGAAAAACATCCTGATAAAAAGGCAACTTGAGATAAAGGGAGCGTTTATCGTGATTAATCATAGGTTCAAACAATCTGTATCCAGTTATATAAGTAATTTTTCTGTGGTATTTTGGGATTTTGATGGGGTTATAAAAGATTCCGTCGATATTAAAACGCAGGCATATGAGCAGCTCTTTCTGAGTTATGGAGATAAAGTCTCTCAATGGGTTAGAAGTCATCATGAGGCAAATGGTGGTATATCTCGGTTTGAGAAAATACCTCTTTATTTACGAAAAGCTGGTATTCGAGACGACAGAGTAACTGTGGATAATTTTTGTAGTAAGTTTTCAAATTTAGTCGTTCAGAAAGTGATTGACTCGCCTTGGGTTCCTGGAGTCGTGGATTATTTAAGTCGTAAAGACCAGAGCACTATATTCGTATTAGTCACGGCGACGCCAACAAAAGAAATTGAGGAAATTGTAGATCGTATCGGTATTTCTTCGTGCTTTCAGGCAGTATTTGGAGCACCTTGCGATAAAGCTGACATAATTGCTGATGTTATGAAAAAATACTCTTTGAGATCCGATGACGCTCTAATGATAGGAGATGCTAAAGCTGACCTTGTGGCAGCAGATAAGAACTCAATCAGCTTCCTATTAAGGAAAACATCAATAAACTTAGAGCTCCAAAGGTCTTATATTGGCTCACAATTCGAGGATTTTTCTAGTGAATAAATTATCATCTATAAAGATTATTCGAGCACGAATGAAAGATGGAAAAGTGTCTATTGGAAGCTGGATGCAATTAAAAGATTCTTCGGTGGCTGAAATTATGGGGAGCTCAGGTTTTGATTGGGTAGCTGTTGATATGGAGCATGGAGCAATAAGCCATCAGCAGCTTCCGGATCTTTTTCGTGCGCTAGAACTT
>CAJQKX010000163.1 GCA_905479025.1 uncultured Paraglaciecola sp. | reverse complement strand
TATGGATAAACTATGAGCATCCATAATGGTGGCCATATCGCCGTTTATATCATGCTTGATAAACTGCTTATCGATGTTTAATGTCCGCCCCAGATTTAACATAATAATATGTACGTCTGTATTGCGCTATTGTGCATAGATAAATACATGAATGTCTGATCTACATGGCTGGCACCAAGTGGCTCGTAAATTTATGACTGTGTTCTTATCTTTATTGATCGACTGAACATTGATTTTTTAATCATCGAGTTACACTAATACCAAGTCCGGCATAACGTCTTGGGCTCGCATGCACTGAGCGCCGACATATTTATAATAAAGAGTCATGGAGTTATTACCACTGCGTAATAGTACCAATTAGCATGTTACTGTGATTAAGTTTTATCAATTCAAGACTATCAGATAGTCAAAATACAGCGAGAATGTTTAGTAAGTTTATCAGGTTGTTTTATATGCGTATAATTAGCGTTATACGGCTATATCTTTATATGTAACCAGCTATGTTAAATTTAGGGTATATAACTAACAGATTACAATTGGATTACTGTGACTATTTTGGCGAAATAACGGTTATAAAATAAGTAAATATTTACGTAGTGTTTGCAACAAATTAGTCAGTAAGCGCGCTGTTAAAAGCCATTAAAATTGGTTAACGCAGAATTTAAACATACGATGGCAGCAACAATGTATCAGCAGTACCATCCACCCACCTCCATTCTGCAAGCTAGATACAACGGTATCTCTTAAATAAGCTATGAGTATTAAGTTATTTGGATCTGACTTTACTAAGGCTGAACATAGTACGCTTCTATTATTTTGCCTAAGAAGGATGAAGGTATAATACAACCTCCCCGCTTCATTCCTATTGTACTTTGTAGAAGTAAGCTTATGTGACAGTGTTTTTTTAGCGCCTAACTTCAGATCTAATGGCTTTGGGTATATTCCTAAGATAAAGACTAAATAGCATGATAAGCAATCAGATACTGTGGTAAAGAGCCCAGAGCTAAGATTAAGATAATAAGTGCGCTAGAGAGTAGCGGTTAAGAGGATTTAAACAAAAATTATATCAACTGGATAAGTATACAGTTAAAATCATTTATATATACTTATGTCATGTTTAAACATCACTATGAACCAAAATTTCATGCCTTTATTTCCCCATGCAAATCAGCTTGATTTGGGAGTTGATTACATCAATCAACATATCAGTGAGCTAGACAGAAGCATTCCTGACGCTGCTTACAGCTATGAACTGGCAATAGAATATTTGGCTGAGAATCGCTTTAACGCCAATAATTTCAAGTCTATTCGCGGTGAGTTAAATGTGTTGTTTAACTGGACTTGGTTTGTGTGCGGCATGTCCATAGCTGAGATTGATCGTATCGCCTTGCGTAAATTCATTGATTTTTGTAATCAGCCCCCTGCCCATCTTATTGCACGCACCTCCTATCCATTTTTTATTACCGAGGCGAAAACGACTCTATTGCAAGCTAATCCTAAGTGGCAGCCTTTTGTTCATCGTGGTTTAGGTAAATACATACGTAAAACAAGTACCTTAAAAGCTCAGCTTTCACTGTTGAGCAGTTTTTTCTTATTTCTTAATGATGTGGAATATCACGATAAGAATCCTGCTGCGATTTTATTGCGTCGGTTAAATGTTAACAATACTCATGTAGCGGATCCAGAAGTGGGGGAAAAGGCATTGAGTTCCCTGCAGTGGCGGAGTGTATGGGATGTTGTCAATGAGTTGGCAGACAAACAGCCAGAGAAACATCAGCGCAGTCGTTTGTTGTTCGCCCTACTCTACTTACTTTACCCCAGAGTGTCAGAAATAGCAGCAAGGCCTGGCTTTACACCCTTAATGAGTAGTTTTTTTAAACATAGAAGCGGTAATTGGGTGTTTAAAATCCCCCGTAGTAAAGGTGGGAAAAGCCGTATCATTCTCTGTCCAGATGAACTTCTTCAGTGTTTAAAGGACTATCGTCGTTATCTGGGGTTAAGCGATTTGCCACAGCCCGATGAAAAAATCCCATTATTTGTGCGCCATAAGGCTGGCACTCATGGCCGTGATACGGGCGTGTTAAATGCTCAATTGGGAATTGAAGCAATTCGTAACATCGTACGTGAAATTTTTGATTTAACCGCCTCTAAGCTTACGTCAGATGAACCACACGCCGCCGGCGAATTACGTCAATTCAGCGTGCATTCGTTGCGCCATACTGGCATATCTACCTCCATCGCAGCGGGCACCCCTTTACAAGTTGTGATGAAAAATGCCGGGCATGCTGATCTATCAACCTTATCGATTTATATTAGTGCAGACTTACAGCAACAAGTTACGGCCACGGTAAGCCGTGACCTGTAGACTCGAGCCCCTCGATATTTACTGAGCTTGTGATGAAAAAGTTGTTGAATCATTGTCCCCTAAAGTATTGCTCCACCTCAGATAAGTCTGTTTAAATAAAAGCCATTCATCACCATTTACTAAAGTAAAAATTCAAAACTGGTTTACACAATAATTTGCCTAGCAATGGCAGGAGTAGGACCAGTATTATATAAATCCCGTTGATAACCACACGGAAAGTAATCAACTTTCACTTCCACAAAAGTAAAAAAGAAAAGTAGATATGGAAAATATGAGGCAAAATGGAATATCATCTTTTTGAAAAATGATATTTTACTTTACCTATACTCAAGGATGACGAGATTGTTAAAGCGTCACTACCCGAATACTTAACGCAATAAACACCACACCGGCGATTTTGTCGATTAGCGGGCCTTTTTCAGCTAATGCAAAACGCTCACGGGTACCGTGAACCAAACCGGCCACAATAATATACCAAATGGTATCAATGGTCAGCACGGTACCAGCCATTAAAGCACCGCTACTGAAGTTCATTCGCTCGTGGGTGATGAACTGACTGAACAATGCGGCAAAAAAAACCGCCAGCTTGGGATTTAAAAATGCAATAGAAAAACCATCTCGAGCAGCAGCATAATAACTGGTAGGTTGCTTTGAGTCGGTATCGGCCTTAAACGGATTGCCCTTGGACATGAGCGCTTTTACCCCCATATACAACAAATATAAGGCCCCAGCATAAACCAGCCCCTTAAATAGTAACGGCGAACTTAACAGTAAACCCGACAGCCCAACGATGGTTAATACCGCATAAACCCCAACACCCAACCCATGACTCATGGCCACTACTATGCCGTGTTTGGTCGAATGAATACTGTGTCTTAGTAACACAGCCAAGCTCGGTCCTGGCGACATCGCGCCCAAAATACAGATTGTGAGCAGTGATAACCAATCGGTGAGTGTCATATTTTATTCAACCCTAATAGTCGCTGTAATTATTCTAAGTTTTCACTGGTCATGCTACTGAGTGACGCCAGTTTACCCGCACCTTAATGGTTTTCATATTGCTGTGTACATCATCAAAAACCGTGTGAAAGCCATCTACATCTGGGTTGAACCAAAGAACAGAAAAAACTGACTGCCATCGGAGCCGATTGGGAAAGTGACTTAGTTGCTAGACTACATTTTTTGGTGTGTAGATCCCAATAGTATTTGGCTGTGAATCGTTGTTATTGAGCAGCAGCTGATCAAAATCTACCAACAATCATAACAGGGTATTGGCATTATTTTCATATTGGTATCTAGCAATACCAATGGTTTTTGATTATTTATAAAATAGATAATGGTAGATTTTTTATGCACACTGAAAACTAAATAACCCAAAACTAGAATGGGAAGATTAAGTGTAAAATTTCACTCTATAACAATATGAAAGTATTTCTCAGCTACAAATGTTGTTAAGCATGCTAGTCCCTATCCTGTTCTTGTTCGCTGACACGCCAGTCTTACCTGCTTTTCGACCTCAATAATTGCAAATAGTGTGACACCTACACCCACAATCATCACACCATCCCAAAATGGAATGGCGGCGGTAGCAAATACCGATTGTAGTGAAGGTAGGTAGGTGATTGCGAACTGTGCAGCAGTGACAGCAATCACCACCGACCAGACTACTTTGGTACCGCGTAACGCTTTGAAGGTCAGTGAGGAACCGTAAATATTACGAATAAAAAACAGATGAAATATTTCCATTACCACTAAGGTATTAAGAGCAATAGTGCGTGCGAGTTCTACTGAGTAATCCTGGTCGATGGCGAAGTGGTAAGTACCAAATACACCACACAAAAACAAAAAGGACACCAAAATAATATGCCAGACCAAATCATTGGTCAGTAGAGGTTCTTCTCGCGCCCGCGGTGGGCGGCGCATGGTATTTTCTTCGGTCGGTTCAAATGCCAATGCAATGCCCAGAGTGATAGCAGT
>CAJQKX010000162.1 GCA_905479025.1 uncultured Paraglaciecola sp. | reverse complement strand
CCTGAATTATAATTTTTATCCCCTTGTTGACGGTTTATGGTTTCCTTCTGTTTCGTGTCAACGACAGATTCGTCACAGGTTAATCCTAGGATAATACTAGTCCTGATTAAATCTTGTGCATGGTTAAGGATTCCCTCGTCCTTTAGTGAATCCACCCAATCTGCTAACTCTCGCTTCAAACAAATATATTTCAATGCTTCATTATTTTCTGACATTACTACACCCTCAATAACGTAGAGTTTGTATCACTTTCTTTTTGAATAGTATATCGAGAGCCTATATTCTTGGCGATGGATAGTTCAAGCTCACCACCTTCACGAATCTCGCCCGAGTGCACCAGTAGAATAATTTGATCGGTCATTTCGGCATAGCTATTAAGCATGGATTGTCTGTGTTCTAAGTCAACTCGAGCAAAAGGGGTGTCAATTAATAAAGGACCTTTTAATCCAGTTGCTTGTTTTAGGCCATAAAGCAAAGACAACGCTACTATTTGATTGCCGGCACTCGAAGTAGTAATTCGTTCTCCATTAACATCAAGAACGTCAAGCCCAAATGATTCATTAATTTTAAGCGACGTACCTGATTTTTCAACCGTCATTTTTCCATACATTTCATTTGCGAAGGTCTCTATTTCCTTTCGGACTTCCTGGATTAATCTCTCTAGTGTATCGCTGAGAACTTTCTCGGCGGAGGTGCAAAGGTCTAAAAGCATTTGATTTTTATCGTGGATCGGCTTATCTTTTTGTAGTTTATTGAGGAGATCCTCACGCTTCTTTTTCGTTTGTTGTATACCTTCAGGTCCATATAATGCTTGACCTTTAGTTGCATTCGGGCCAGTTAATTCTTGGTTGCATCGACCTACAGAATCCTCAAGCTCACGTATCTCTTGCGTACATTCCACTTGTTTATCTAGTAAATCTTTAATATCCGACTGCTCTGATGAGTTAGTTTGTCTTTTTAAGTTTTCAATCTCAACTTCATATCCCTGCAGTTTATCAACATTGTCATAAAACTTTTTAGGCTGTCTTCGTAAAGTAGCGAGATCATCAGAGCTTGATATCTTGTTGAGTAGTTTTCGTATGTCTTTAAGTTTTCTCTCCGCTACGGCAGTATCTTGGGATGAATAAGCGCTGAGCTTATTTTTAATAGCTAATTTTTGTTCAGCACTCAGAACTACGTCGCATAATTTACAGTGGTGTGAAGACTCTTTATACAGAATATTTAGAATATCTCTTGTTCTATTTTCATCAATAAAACCAGATAATTCACGCTCCTCGCGTTCTAAATGAATTTTTTTTGACCCAATAAAACAAGACGCTAGATATGTCCAGGCGTTTGATCCTTGGCTCTTTAGTATGTCTTTCGTATTGTCCAGTTCACTTTTTATATGAGTAACTTTATTGTCTATACTCTCAAGGTCTCTCATAGTTTCCATCATTTCACTATGACTTGCGAGGTCAGAATCAATTCCTTTGAGAATTTCTTTTTCCGAGGCAATGGATTCAGTTAACTCAGTTAACGTGCTCTCATATTTCTCTTCATGCTCGCCCAGCTCCCTTAAGCCAGTATATAGAAGCTGTAACTGTCTATCGTCGGTTCCATCTCCTACTTTTTGTAATAACTCACGCCTAATGATTTTAAGATCATCGCGAGCAGTTTTGATATAGGGCGTTTTAATAACCTTCTCAATTTGATCTCTTAGTTTTTTGGCTGAAGTCGTGTCAGTTGATAACCCCTTATATTGCTGCAGCATCTCTCCATCAAAGAGGAAAAAGTCACTAATATCGCTAGACAACATTTCTCTGACATACTTATCAAGAGCATCGCCAAAAATCCATGTATTGCCTTCTTTAATACTGAATGTTAGGACAAAGTCACTATTTTTAGGACTTGAAATACCATCCGTAGCCTTCATTGTTCGCGTTACCTCAATTCGTTTTCCATTATTTTCGAGAACAAAGCATACTGAAAATTGAAAATTGCCATTATTTTTAGCGTCACGATTTAGCATATCGAGTGGTTTTTTATATTCGTTTACATCGCCGGTATCTCCATAAAGAGCCCACTTTACCGCCCGGATAATCGCCGATTTCCCTCCCTTATTTTGTCCTCTGATCATAGTTATATTCATCAACTCATCAGGACTATTGAAATTGATCTTTTGATTCCCTAGGTATGGGATCCAATTAAAAACTGATAGCTCGCGAAAGACCATGCTCATGAATTATCCTCTACTAAGATATGTGACTCGAGTACCGCTTTAATGGCTTTTTGTCTCCTTCGTTTCTCTGAAGTTTCTGAACTATCGATAGTAGTATTAAGTTGGACAATCTTATTAATCATGTCGTATTGAACACCCTGCTTTTGTGATTCAGTTTTTAAAATGTCTTCTAATATACTTTTCATTTTAAGATTTGTTCTCCTCTAGTTCTTCGATATCTTCCAAAGAATATTCTAAATCGTCTTGTGTTATGCATGCTCTTCTTGCGATATCTCGCAGTTTCTTCGAACTTATTTCAAAATTAGAA
>CAJQKX010000161.1 GCA_905479025.1 uncultured Paraglaciecola sp. | reverse complement strand
ATATAGAACAATTGCCCTCTAGCAAGGCCTTGATAAATAGCGATTTCTAGAGAGAAAAATAAAAATAACCCTGACATCGAAGCGCATTTATTTGTTTTAATCATTACACTGCCCAAAAAAGCTCCTAGGAATAATATTATAAAAGGTGAAAAATACAGTCCGAAGTCATATATAACCAAACCTATTATCGAAGGAGTTACTGGTACTGTAAATTCACCGGCTGGTAATCCGTAGAGATGCCTAGCAAGTTCTATCGAAAACAGGTCAGCTTTCTCACCAGCAACAGCTAACGAAACATAGATAAAATCATTTATTAACGCGTATGACGACGTATAAGATCCTTTAAATGATGTAACGGCTGCAGTAAGCGCATCAGGTCCAGAAAAAATGATCCTTGTTATAAAATAATCTGCAAAATTACCGTCACTGGAGGTTCCTAAAATAATAGCTATTAATACAGAAACTATAACCAAGATTATATATTTACCTCGGATTTTTCGATGAACTTCTGGAAGTAGACGAAACATAATGAAAAGTGAGAGAAAAAAAGCTAACAGAGAGCTTTTATGGCCCTTTAGCACGAAAAAAAGTATTATTAAAACCCAAGTCACAGCCATCAATAATCGATGAATCTTCTCTCTTCTAACGACTTTCAAGCTTTGAATTAATGCTATAACGACCAGGGAAGTTGGACCATACGTCGCAAACCTACTAGGAATACCCAAGAGACCAGAGCTGGCGGAAGAAAATCTAAACTCAGTATTGCTAGAGTGCATATCGGGCAAACCGACCAGTAAATAGTGCAGCGATATCATTAAGGTCACGAAAAATATCGCCAAATAGTAATTAGCCCACTTGGGATTATGGAATCTCACCTCTGCGTTTCTAATTAGAGTTGCTTGACTGCCAAATATTTTTAACGCTGATAACACCCCAATTGGAAAAGCCAAGGCGCAAATTAATACGGTTACATATTCGGCATTAAAGCCTTGGGCTTTTAACAATAAAGCCGACACTAGTGAAATCCTAAAAATCTCTAATGATCCTATAAATGCTCCGCTAATAGGGACATGCAGTAATGCTAGTGCGTAGAAAAGTAAAAATGCAAAGAGTAAGAATGTGTAACTCAATGAATCAAAAACTGTAGAAATTATGCTAAACAATTCCATCGTAACCCTCTAATTCAGCAGATTGGGGCCTGAAGTAAAAACCATGTTATGTTAAGTCATCGAGTACTTTCGAGACCCCAAATTTAGCTGCCTTATCTAACTCTACCACTCTTTTGAATATTTTTTCTCGAGTCGCGTCGCCACTCATAACATATGATTTCACGTCGGCTACTATTGATGTGCAATCCAATTTTGATGGAGTAACGGAATAATGTGTAGTATTTTCATATTGAAGTACTTTTTGAAGCGTGAGGTTTTTGTGAGAGTTAGAGCCAAAGTACACACAAGGTGTGCCACCAGTTGCTGCCATAATAGATGGATGAAACCTACCAGTAACAAATACTGTAGCGTTTGAAACAATTGCCGCACCCGTCATAACGGGATTTGAATACGTTAGTACAGGCAGATTTGTTTGTAACGCCACACTTCTCAGAAACACATCACCAACACATGTTTCCACCAAAAGGATCTGCATATTTAGACTTTTAAGCTCTTTTACTAAATTTACGAAACATTCAATAGTATGCTGTTTATCAACCACCAATGACGTACCAGCTAGGCAAATGTATGGCTCGTTAAATTTTATCTTCTGACAGATACCAGAATCTTCAAAAATAAGGCCATTTAGCGGGTCTTCAAGGAACCTTTTTCTAGCTGACGCAATTTTCCCACTCCAGGTAAATAAAGCATCTGGAATAAGGTGGATATTAGCGTCAGGCGCTATCGCTTTAGCAATTTCGAGAGAAAACTCATCTCTTAGCGTTATTGTATCAAGTGAATTAAGAGTTCTTCCCACCATATCTTTAACCCGCGATGCCACAGTGCTGATAGGGCTATCTGACAACATTGCATTCATCAGATAACATGGTTTATCAGCCTGACGAGCTAATTCGATAATAAAAAGAAGGAACTTGGCGTCACGATCCATTTTTTTCCTAAAAATCAAGGTTCCCTCACCGTTAATTATGACGGCGTCACTTTCAAGGAAAGAATCATAAATGTCTTGTAATCGAGGAATTTTAGTCATTACCGCAAAGAATTCAGTAACTGAATTTTTGGGGTCGAGTTTTACGAAATCATGCTTGGCACCAAAAACTCTATCTATCAATGCTGTCAGCTTCGAGATTTTTGGATAAACCCCTCTTATCCGCCAAGACCAATCGAAAATGAATCGTGGAAGCACTCCGTTCAACCTGATTCTCGGTTCCGCAAAGGCATGCCAACCACTGTTATTACCCGTCTCTTTACCAATTCGATCGATTACAACATGGTTCATTTCGATAAGTTCTGAAAGTGCAGTTCCGGTGGCCCTGCAGCCCCAATTCGGGAAATCCCTCAAATCATTCACATACAATATTTTCATTTAATTAACTCTATTATTTAATTTTTTGGCTTTACTCAAAATTACTAGCTGCTTATCAGACCGAAGGACTATAAGGCCTCGTCAACAAAGAAACTTGGTAGCGTTTTATTCTGCAAAGCGCAAACAATAACATTCTTACTAACATCGAGCGCCTCTTTGATTGTCACATCCATATCCAAATATCTGTATGTTCCTAGCCTCCCGAGGAAGCTTACTCCCTGCTCTTTTTTAGCGGCGTCAATATAGACTTTAAGCTTAGCCTTGTCATTTAACAAACGAATCGGATAGTAAGGCTCGTCATCTTCACCAGACTGCCTGCTTCTTTCTCTAAAGATTATGGTTTTTGAATGCTCCTCCCATGGAGAAAAATGCTTATGCTCACTAATCCTAGTAAACGGAACATCTTCATCACCATAGTTCATGACTGCACAACCTTGAAAATCTCCCTCCATAATTTCTTTTTCAAAATCTAGAGTTCTATACCCTAATCTCCCGAATTTATAATCGAACCAGCCATCCAGTGGCCCACTATAGAACACGTGATCAAAATTATTGACAGTGGACTTATCAAACATTTCATTTAAAAACACCGAAATACTAGAGTGGTCAAGAATATTTTCAACAATTGATGTATACCCGTCTTTGGGCATCCCCTGATATTTATGATTAAAATAGTTGTCATCATAATTAAACCTCACCGGAAGTCTCTTCAGAATACTTGCAGGAAGCTCGGACGGACTAACACCCCATTGCTTTATAGTATATCCTTTGAAAAAAGCCTCGTATAATTCTTTACCTATGAATTTCATTGCCTGATCTTCAAATGACACCGGAATCAAAATCGACTTATCACCTTGATCTTCAATATAGCGCTTCGCCTCAAGCGGACTGAATGTTTTTTTGAAATATTGGTTTATGGTGTGCAAGTTTATTGGTAGAGAGTAAACCGCCCCCTTAGTAGTAGTTTTCACTCTGTTGATATATGGCAGAAATTCACCAAATTTTCTGACATAAGACCACACATCATCATTATTAGTGTGGAAAATATGGGGACCATACTTATGCACTATAATACCGGTTTCCTTATCTCTCTCCGTGAAGCAGTTGCCCGCCACGTGAGCCCTAGAATCATATAAAAAAATTTCATGGCCTTGCTCAGCTAGCTCTCTAGCTAGCACAGAACCAGTAAATCCGGCGCCGACAATTGCATACTTCATATCATCTCCTTATTTTCTAAAAAACATCTTAATTTATCGCATAAAGTGGCGATGGCACACGAAAATTGGACTAATTAAAACTTTTCACTGTCATGCCCCTTAACAAAATTCCATTGTGGATAATCCGTTTAAGCTCTTTCAGATTTCTATCAAAGAAGATCGGCAAATAGCTACCGATAAATAGACTTAGCAATGTTGAAAACGCTGCGCCAATGATCCCAAAAATCGGGATAAATAATATATTCGCTACAATATTTACTAATAGGGCCAATACTGCTCTAAGGGCGAGGGTGTTACCTAAGCCCTTAATTACACAATATCTAGCGGCAATAGAGTTAATCGCTGTAAGCGGGGCAGACAACATAACGAGCCACAAAATCTGCGACGCGGAAGAGAATGCTTCGCCAAAGAATAGTACTATTATTTTTTCAGAATAAAAAAACGACATCAGGAAAATAACTATACCAATCCAAAAAAGGACACTTACCAGGACGCTGAATTGGCGAATAAACTCTAGATTATTCCTATTCATTAAGGGAACAAGACGAGACATTAGAGAGACACTAACCACCATTGGGAGGATCATCCACCCTTCAAACAATCGTATGGCTGCGACATAAATTCCTAATTCGTTGGCGCCAAGCATATATTTTATCATTACTTGATCAATTCTCATGTAGAGAACAGAACTACCGGCAACTATAATAAGTGGAATTGATTGCTTAGCGAGGTTAGCTATAACAGCAGAACTCACTTTAAGTCGACTGATTTCCGAGTCATACAAAAGCGCCAATATTAGGCCAAGCATAACTAATACCGTTTCGAACAAATATGCTGCGGCGAGGTATACTAAATCTAAACCTGAAATCACTACCCACAACTTTATTGCAGCTGACACTAATAAAGCTAAGATTTTAGCAGTAGACGAGTATCTAGCGAGTCCACGCCCTTGGAACATGAATTCTATAACGCTAAATCCGTTAAAAATTAGTCCTAAGCTTAAAATTAAAACTATATACCGGATTAAATTATCTGACTCATAACTGAAAACAAAAAAAGCCACAAAACCAGCACAAAAAATAGCACTTGCCAAACCCAAAGCCATTGCTGACCCCAAAAGGGTTCCGTAGGGCGTATCTCTATTTGCAAAGTCTCTGACTAGAACTGCGTCTAAACCAAGCCTAGAAAAGGCACCTGCGATTGTAATTATGGCAAGACCATAACTCAGCACGCCGAAATCTTCTGGCCCTAGCTCTCTAGCGATATAAATTCCAACCAAAAAAGTGGAAAAAAATCGTAAAAATTGTTCGCTCAGCATCCAAATAGTATTGATATTTATATCCTGTCCCTTATAACCACACCAAAACCTATTACAATACAAAATGGATGTGGTAATTTTAAACCTCTACCTATACTTATTGATTGACCAACATCAATAGAGTGTTTTGCTACTAAAATATTTCTTATGATTACATGGATAATACCTTTTGAATTTGCAGCCAACCTAACCAAAAGATATGCATGAATAGATGGGTTGAGTAAACTCTTCACAAAAATAAAAAAACCTAACCCCCCATATTCCTGTTTTATATCACTAATTAACAATCTCAACATAAGTAATGCTATAACCCTCAACTCTTAAAAGATAAATAAATATTCTTCAATGAACAATCTCACACAAAGTGAACAACGACCTCATCACATCCTAAAAACTCGCAACCGCCGCCGCACCTAACGCCATTCTATAAACAATCTCCGACACACTGCCCCACAACGTCAACTTCTTCATTCTCTCCGCATCCAACGGCACTACCACGGTATCACCCGCTTGTATCGCATTATCCCCGCGCTTAAACCAACGCGACTCACTGGGCAAAAATACACTGCCATTAGCCCTTACAACATAAATACGTTTTTTATCGGCCTTCATATTTTCGCCGCCACTGCGGTCAATATAATCACCTACCGACAAACTCGGGTTGTACACATGCGATGTTGCATACTGCACCTCACCCACTACCG
>CAJQKX010000160.1 GCA_905479025.1 uncultured Paraglaciecola sp. | reverse complement strand
CGCTGAGGGCATTACGAACCGCAGTGGAGCTAATACGACAATTTTCAAGTCGAAAACTCTGAGTACTGACTACGTCAAATAAGCATTTCTTACCTTCTTCCAAAAGAGTAGAAAAGTCACCGACTCGGCCTTTACCAAAACGAAAATCATCACCCACTACCAAGTATTTAATGCCCAGTTTATCGACTAATAAACCTTTAACAAAATCAGTGGCACTAAAAGCAGCAAAATGTCGATCGAAAGTTACGCACAGCAAACGGTCAACACCTAAAGCTTTTAACTGAGTATATTTATCGCGAAGTAGACTTAAACGGGCAGGTGCCTTATCAGGAGTAAACAACTCTTCAGGTTGTGGTTCAAAAACCATCACTGTCGAAGGCAAACCTAATTCTTTAGCTTTTTCAACTACTTGGCTAAGTACAGCTTGGTGACCTAAATGCACCCCGTCAAACTTACCTATTGTTAATACACAACCGCGATGCTTATCACGAAGGTTATGAAGTCCACGTATCAGTTCCACTGCACTCTCTTTAAGCTCAAAGGCTTGCTATAAAAGCCCAAAGGCTTGCTGGAAATCAATCAAAGGGACGGATTATAACTGACTATAGACCGATTGAAAGCAGTAAACTTAAGGAATACTCATTTTTAAACAAAGGCGCGCATTAATTGCATTAGTTAGTGTTATTTTGTGACAACTTTTGATGTTGAGAAAGTCTGTTTTCTCACCCCTAGTATCAATAGGCTAATGACAAATACCGTTGCCCCGAATAAAATTAATTTAGCTAGCTCAAAAACCTTTTCGATTAATGAAAAATCAACCCAGTAGACGAGCATAGGGTTAAGCATAAAAATAACAATACCCATTAGGCTACTAGCAAACACGATTTTGACAATAAGAGTAATTGTCTGTGATGAGGCAATGTAAACGCCTCTCTTATGCAATGTTACGTAGAGAAGTAAGGCATTCATGAGGGCGGAAAGAGACGTTGCCATGGCCAAGCCTACATAGTCAAATGGCCAAACTAAAATGAAGTTAAACAACATATTCGCAGCCATACACCAAATCCCAAATTTAACAGGTGTCTTGATATCTTGTTTAGAGTAAAAGCCCGGAGCTAAAACCTTAACCAACATAAAACTCAATAAACCAAATGAATATGCCTTCAAGCTATGTGAAGCAAAAGTGGCATCTTGTGGGGTAAACTCACCACGCTGGAAAATAGTCAATAACATAGGCTCTGCCAGCATAAATAAACCTGTAGCGGCGGGGATACCCAATAAACACACCATTTTTACTGCCCAGTCAATATTAGCGCTAAACGCTTTATCATCTTTAGATACATGATTGTGTGACAAGGTCGGTAAGATAACAGTCGCTATAGCAATGCCAAATAATCCCAATGGAAACTCTAATAGACGGTCAGAGTAATAAAGCCATGATATCGAGCCGGTTCCAAGAAAACTTGCAATAACAGTATCAAACAATAAATTAAGTTGACCAACAGACACGCCAAAAAGCGCGGGAATGATTAATTTCCGCACTTTGATAATATCGGGGTCGTACCATCCCCATTTTGGTCTAACCAATAATCCTGCTTTAAATAAAAACGGTAATAAAAAAACTAATTGAAAAAAACCACCCAGAAACACTCCCCAGGCTAAAGCATACGCAGGCTCATCAAATCTTGGGGCTAAATAAATTGCGCAACTAATAATGGCGACATTGAGCAGTACTGGAGTAAAAGCAGCTACAGCAAACTTATTCAATGTATTAAGAATAGCACCGGCTAAACCGGTCAAAGATACAAATAACAAATAGGGAAACGTTATTTTTAGCATTAACGACGCCAGTTCAAACTTTTCTCCTGCTGGCTCCCCATTAACATATTCAACAAACCAACCCATTCCAAAAAGCGCTGCCAGTATTGGCGAAGCAACTACACCAACAACAGTAACCATGGTCACTATTACGCCTAAAGTGCCGCTGACTTTGGCAACAAATTGTTTTAAGTGTTCTTCATCACCTTCATGTTTAACATCAGCTAAAACGGGTATAAATGCCTGAGCAAATGCACCTTCAGCAAATAAACGCCGCAGAAAATTGGGGATTTTGTTGGCAAACAAGAATACATCAGCATTGGCACCTGCCCCCATTAAGTTGGCAATGACAGCGTCTCTTACTAAACCCAAAATACGCGAGATAAATGTCATAGCACTGACAATCATGCCTGATTTAAATAACTTACCTGACACCCAATTCTTCCTTACCAATAAAAGAGTTATTATGCTTCAACAACTAACAAAGAGTCTATTGATTCAGTCAGGCTTAGAAGGACTAATTTATGTCTGTAAAACAATTTTAATTGATTAAATTGAAAAAAATCCACTATATACCTATAAAACCCGCAAAACTAATTGACATAAACCCACTTGATCCTCATAATCCGCACCCTTGAATTTTGACTAGAATTTTTTTGGGAGTTCCAACTTGGCTAACATCAAGTCTGCTAAGAAACGTGCCATACAAGCGGAGAAGCGTCGCCAACATAACGCTAGCCGTCGCTCTATGACACGTACATCTTTGAAAAAAGTACTTTCTGCAATCGCCTCTGGTGATAAAGAAGCTGCTCAAGCTGCATTCACTGCAGCAACACCTTTAATTGACAGAATGGCAACTAAAGGTTTGATCCATAAAAATAAGGCTGCTCGTCATAAGAGCCGTCTTGCAGCACAAATTAAAGCTTTAGGTTAGATTTGTATTGTTTAAAAAAAAGCGCCGATGGCGCTTTTTTTATATCTGACACTTAAAATTTCATCTCAATTCTGACAACCATTTTTCTGCCCATGCAACAACTTCCACTTCCGGTTCAAGAGTTTCGGATGCATCAATTTCCAGTAGCTCTGTAATGGGCTTGCCTTTCAATTCAGTTAACAATTCGAAAATTTGTCGTCCTGCACCGCAGTATGTCTCACCATAACTACTATCACCAAGGCCGGCAACAGCAAAAGGTTTTTGTCCCATCAATGGAGATTGATCACGTAAGTCTTGAACAAAAAACTCTAAATTAGGCGGAATGTCACCCTGCCCTGTGGTTGAGCTAATAAACAATATAGACGAGACCTGTTTAAAGTCGTTCAGTGTCGGAACAGTAAACACTTCAGATTCTATTCCTTGCCCACTCAACATAGTTTTGACTTCTTCTGCCACATGTTGTGCATTGCCATAGACTGATCCTACAAAAATACCGATTTTACTCATATTAAAAATCCTAATTGTGTTGTGCTAATTTATTGAATTTTGGTTTTTGGAGATACCCTACACATCTACAATTTATTTATTTTGTGTATTTGATGGTGACTTACATGCCATTTTTCTAGTAAATCAAAAATATTCTTATCTAAATCGCAACGTAAAAATAACTGCGCTTTAGATACAGGGTGCGTTAGAAGCATTGACTTACATGTCAAAGCTAATTGATGAAAGTTAAATTGTTGTCGTATGAATGTATTGTGCTTACCGTCGCCGTGGGCGGTATCTCCGACAATAGGGTGGTTGATATGGGCTAAATGTCGCCGAAGCTGATGTTTACGACCTGTTTTAGGCGTTAGTTGCACCAATGAATACCGAGCAGATGCGTACTTACTCACAGCGAAGGGCAATTCAAACTTGTCTAGACAATTAAAACCTGTCACTGCTTGTTGCGCTGGTTTATCTAATTTAGTCATTTTATCAGCTATTTTGTCGTGTTTTTCCTTCAGTGCATAATCTATTTCACCTTCATCCATAATATGCCCTCGTACAATCGCCAGATAGGTTTTCTCAATTATTTGAGCGGCAAACTGTTCACCTAATTTTTTGGCAATATCAGCAGACAAAGCGAAAATCAATACACCGGAAGTTGGTTTGTCTAATCGATGAACTGGAAAAACATATTGACCAATTTGATCACGTAATAATTGAATGGCAAACTTAGTTTCTTGCTTATCCAGCATACTGCGATGCACTAAAAGCCCCAGAGGGTTATTAATAGCGACTAAATATTCATCTTGGTAAATAACAGAACGCTGCATGTTATGAAGGGGCAGAAATTAAATCAATTTGTCTTATCACTTCCATAAGCTTTGGCTTATTATAAGCAGTGCCAAAACGTTGTTGTGCCATTGGCAGCAGCTTAAAATCATCTGGCAATGTACTTTTGAAATTGACAATTACTATCATTTTTGGAATAAAAACAAACTGCAACCATTGTTCAAAAGACAAAGTGTCTAAGGCAAAGGGCAATATACTTTGAAGGGCTTTGTCTGGCGGTGTAGAACTCGACCACAACATCTCTTCTCGCAGACTTTGTTCCAATTTTATGATTAGAATTTCGACTTCTTTATGACTACGTGGCATGCTCAACTGTAATTACCTGAGGAAATAGATGTTATGTGTATTTTCTAATCATTTTAATTTTAATAAGCAAATAATGTACGTAATAATAACATGAGTCAGATCAATACTATCAGCGAATTTTTACTCCAAGCTGGCACAGACTATCGCGTTTTCGACATGGCTCGTGGTATCAGGCAACTTGAGTCTCAACTTTTTTTAGAGATCGAAAGTGCTACTTTGCCCGCTCCCTTCCCCAGACAACAGCATGCTTGGTTTGGTATTTTATTTTTTGACAAAAAAATGAGCCATGAACGTTATATTTGGTTTGTTAAATTACCTTTAGATGAACAGGGCTTAGTAATTGCTGCAGCACAACAACAGTTTTTGCAGCTAGTAGTAGAAGCATTAGGGCAGACGCTAGACAAGCAAAACAGTACAAATAATCAGCTGCCTGAAAACCCTTTTACATTTGTTCCCAACCAACAACAACTGGCTGACTTTAATAGTATCGGGCGAATTGAATTAGATATTCCCTTGTCAGAACACTTAGCTTTAGTTGAACAATATTTAACACATCCTGAACGACACGATTGGCGCACGCTTCCTCTGCAGGGAATAGCTGATTTTACCGCGTCTTTACAACACGGCCAACGCAGACATCTGTTGTTAAAACAATTCTCGACCTTACCCCCAGACATGCAATATGCTTTGTGTGCATCATTAGAGAATCATCAGATAGATGAGGATATTAGTAAATTGTTAATTAACTGGTATCACCAAGATGTCAGAGATGAAAAAAGATTACACAGTGTTCTCAGAGGACTGTGCCAAAGCCAAGATAAAACAGCAGTCAGTTC
>CAJQKX010000159.1 GCA_905479025.1 uncultured Paraglaciecola sp. | reverse complement strand
GTATTGCTGTCACCCTTTAATGCTAGAGCTGCATCTGAAGCAGCTATGGACACACCCAGTATCAGTTTATCTCAGTTATCGGTTAAACAAGTCAAAGTGGAAATGGAGTTTCACATGCCTTTGCATGAAGTTAAGGTAGGCGACTTCAATCGCATCATCAATCAGTATTTTAAACACCATGCTCGCGACTATCAGTTTGAACAACTTAACGGCATGATCAAAGGTTTTATTGACTTAATGTTTGAATATGACGGCAAGTTTTATGTGGCTGATTATAAATCTAATCATTTAGGTGACAGTTATGACAACTATCACTATTTAGCTATGGAACAAGCGATGACAGGGCACGATTATCACTTGCAAGCCATTCTTTATACTTTGGCATTGCATCGCTGGCTTAAACATAAACTGCCTAATTATGATTACAACACTCACGTAGGGGGGGCTTATTACTTATTTATACGTGGTATGAGCCAAGTAGTTCCGGGTAATGGTGTCTATTTTGTGTTGCCTGAAAAAGCGATGATCGAAGCATTAGACGATTTATTTTTAGGTAAACCATCATCAAAAACTCTCCAAGCCAATAAACAGCTCCAGTCCATCAAAGCACCTCAGCCCCAAAAAAAGCCGCAACAGCAACGACAGTTAGACTTATGGTAAGCCAGTTATGTTGATGCAAATTCAAAACAACCCAGCATTAAAAGACGGTCTTGAGCAACTGCTTAACATGACTAAAATCCGTGCTGTCGACCTGGCATTTGCAGATTTTGTTTACAGTGAAGAATCGGCCCTAGACACCTGGGATACCTCTGCTAGAGAATGCCTAACGATGTTGGCCGCTTTTGTGGGCGCCCAATCAGGTGAGCAACATAGCTGCATTGATTTAGAAAAACTAGGTCAACCATTTTTAGGTGTATACCGTTTTCCAGAATTAAACACGATGCTCAGTTATATTCAAAACGCAGGTACTTTCGTACGCTTATCTACAACAGGTGTTAACTTAGATGAACCAACAGCAAAACCCATTATCCTACAAGATGGCAAACTCTACTTGCAGCGATATTGGCAATATGAGTCGCAATTAGCCGCCATCATCAGAGAAAAAGCGACTAAAGTACTCGACTTGGATATAACGGCTGCAAAAGTTTTATTAAGTGATTTGTTTGATGAAGAACATAATCATGCAGAACAAGGGCAAACCCTAGATTGGCAGAAAATAGCGGTATGTATCGCTGCCAGCCAAACACTCAGTTTTATAACAGGTGGTCCCGGCACGGGTAAAACCACCACAGTCACAAAATTGTTGGCGTTATTACAAGGACTCGCTTCTAAAAAAAATAAAATTCTCAACATACAATTGGTCGCGCCAACAGGCAAAGCCGCCGCTAGACTCACAGAATCTATCAGCGCAGCAAAAATAAAATTATCCACTGCTTTACAAGCAAACCTACCGGAACAATGCCAAACCATTCATCGCTTATTAGGTGCTAAACCACGAAGCCCGTATTTCAGAGCTAACGCCAGTCACCCATTACATTTGGATGTACTGGTGCTTGATGAAGCATCAATGGTCGACTTACCACTTATGGCAAAGTTATTCGCAGCGCTACCTAAGCATGCTCAGATTATTTTGTTAGGCGATCAAGACCAACTCGCCTCAGTAGAAACAGGCAGTGTGTTATCTGATATTTGCGCTGCCACAGGCTTTCAAGGTGATAACCCCGAAAATGCTTTATTGATTTACAGCGATGCTATGCAGCAACACCTAACTAAGTTGATGTCTTTATCCACTTCAACGGCTATTCCCAATTTGGAAACCAACACTTCAATAACCAATCGAAGTGGTATGCGAGGTAGTGTTATTCAAGATAACGTGGTGAGGTTAGTTAAAAGCCACCGATTTAATGAGAATAGTGGCATTGGACAATTAGCCAAATACGTTAAAGCAGGGCAGTTTGTACAGAGCCTTAGTTTGTTAAATAGCGATCAATTCACAGACATAAGTTGGCATCAACCCTCTCAAACATCACCGCAAACCGTGGCTAATGAAATACTTAAAACGCTTATTACTCAGCTGTTGCCTATTTATCAACTATACACGCAAGCCATTCAACAAGGTGACTTACGCCAAGCGTTTAAATATTTACAGCAACAACAAGTGTTATGTGCACAAAAAAGTGGGTATTGGGGTGTTACGCAACTAAATGCTTTAATTGAGACCGAATTACATAAACAAGGAATGATTGATAACAGCAAAGATTTCTATATCGGCAGACCCGTTATGCTATCGAAAAATGATCACCAGCTTAAGTTATTTAATGGGGACATAGGCATAGTGATGTCAGATCCTAACAATTCAACTTTAACCAAAGTCTGGTTTGTCACACCAGAAGGCGAACTAAGAGGATTATTACCCAGCCGCTTACCAACTCTAGAAACACTATACGCCATGACCATCCACAAAAGTCAAGGCTCAGAATTCGAGTCGGTTTATTTATGTTTGCCGACGATTACACCCACTAATCAAGGCCGAGGCTTAAACCGAGAATTAATTTATACAGGCCTAACCCGAGCGAAAAAGTACTTTATGTTGTTTGCACAGCCTAAAGCCTTGAGTCTGAGTTTAGGGCAGCAATGTTTACGGGGAAGTGGACTGGCGGGGCGGTTGTTGGGGTGAGTTTTAGTCTGATTTTTTTATTAAGATGTTTCATTGGTCATGTGATGTTGTAAGCACTCTTTTAATGTTGGGTTCGAGTGAAGGTTCACAACCAGCAATGTTAGTTTATTAGGCAGGGGTTCCCATCAATGACGCTCACCCCATCGACTTATCGAATGCTGCCCCATCTTCTGGTTAA
>CAJQKX010000158.1 GCA_905479025.1 uncultured Paraglaciecola sp. | reverse complement strand
GTTGACTCTCTGGAATCTGCGGAGTTGGCAAAACTCGCATGTAATACTTATAGAGATCTCAAGTTTTCATTTGCGAATGAGTTATCAAATATTTGTGAATCTTATAATATTAATTCAAAAAAATTAATATCAAAAATAAACTTTGATTACGATAGAGCTGGAATACCATTGCCATCCCCTGGCGTGGGTGGATATTGCTTAACTAAGGATCCAATTATATATACCCATCCATCTAAGCCTCCGTTAGCGCCAATTGAGTTAGGGAAAATGTCTAGAAAAATTAATAATTATGCGCTATTTTCACCAAATAGAGCTTTAAGCGGTTTCTGTACAAAAAATAAACTCAGCCCTAATAATATTAATATTCTTATAATTGGTTTGGCTTTTAAGGGATCACCTGAAACGAATGATATGAGATTTTCTACCTCTCTTGATTTTTTTAATTCAATTTCATCGTCGGTATCTACTGTTTATGGTTATGATAATTGTATTGATCAAGATGAGATTGAAGGGCTTGGTTTCGGGGGCAACTTCGATATTAGTAAGCTAGAAGAATATGATATTTCTGGTATATTCTTTTTAAATAACCACGTAAAAAACTCTAATATTAATCTGACGCATTGGTTAAACAATAGTCACCAAAAATTCATTTTTGATGGGTGGGGCTGTCGGGAAGACCTAGAAGAGCGCGACATTGATAATTTTACATATATGACGCTCGGTATGCTTGATGGTTAATAATACTTATACAATAGCTTCGCATGACAAATACAATAGAATGCTCTCTTTGTTGTGCTGTCCTCCAGGTACTTTAGAATGGCGCGCTAGTAGTTTCTTAGCTGGGAGTTAAAGGTAAAGAGAAGATGAAAGTCTTATGAGATGCATGAGCTGCGGAGTAAATTTCATATACTGTTTTACGGCATATACAAATAATATTTTTACTACTAGAGAAACTTCTGCCAGGACAAGGATAGAGGTTCAGTCCAATGGAAAAAGGTTGAGTCCTGTGTATGTATTTCCATTTACAGAAGTAGGGCTTTATGACGAAAAGTCTAGCTAAAATATCCAATGTGTGCGGATGGATTGAATTATTTAAGCTCCCGAGAAATTAACTGCAGTTCATATTTACAGTGCTCTAATGCCTGAGTAAATGGAGTAGGTCGGTGAGGATTTCAACTCCGCTCTAATCATTATGTCTTTAGTCGATATTCTTAGTTTTGGATCCCATTTATACTTTAAAGCTGTATGTCATGGGAAAATCATAATATGAAAACTCCCGATATCGTAATGCGGGGGAGTCCAAGAAAATGGTTAGCAAAGAAAGCTGAAAAATAGATATTGCTAATGAAGTTCAATTAACATGACAAATTTAGCGTTGGAATACTAAAAGGATCCATATCATGAAACTAATTGCGGAACTCTGTCAAAATCACAATGGTGATGTTAGTGCGTTGCTTAATATGATTGATGAGGCGGCGGATGCTGGTGCAACACATGTTAAAATCCAGCACATCTTGGCTGAAAATGTGACGTTTAGACCCCAATTTGAGACAGGAGGCGTCGATAGGATTTCTGGCGTCGAATTTATACAGCGTCCATATGATGCCGAATATAAACGTATGAAAGGGCTTGAATTAGACGACGCTGTAGTGAAAATGTTTATAGCGAGGTGCATCAAAAATAGTGTAATCCCGCTGACAACGTGCTTTTGCACGCAGCATGCAGATTACTTGGCAGATGTTGGATTTAAGGAAATTAAAGTGGCAAGTTATGACTGCGCCAGTCATTCCATGCTCAGGATCCTGAGGGAAAAATTTGATCATGTATATGTTTCGACGGGTGCAACATTTAATCAGGAAATAGAAGTGGCCGCAGAGATATTGCCGGCAGATAAATCATCTTTTCTCCATTGTGTTACTAGATATCCCACGCCACTAGACGCTCTCAATTTAGGACGTATGAATTGGTTGAAAAAGTTTGACCGCCCGGTGGGATTCAGTGACCACTCCTTGAAATCTAGAGATGAGCTTAGTGCAGTTAAGCTGGCTCTTACTTTGGGCGCCGAACTTATTGAAGTCCACTATAGAATTTTTCCTGCAGACCAATCGAAAGATGGTCCTGTCTCAGTTGATAAAATGCAACTTCGTGAGTTGAGTGATTTTACAGCGCTGAGCGTAAGCGACAAGCAAAGCGAAATCGAAAAGTTAGGTCTCTTTGAATTTACTCAGACAGATGGGGGAAGCTTTATAATGAGTCAAGAGGAATATAAAAATAGACTTTATTTCAGAGGTCGGTTTGCCTCATTGGTACTGGAAGATGGAATTACGCGCCATGTCTATAACTGGGAGAACGGATAAATTGGGTATTGTTCCTTAAGCCTGATTTTTTTATGTCTTAGTTTTTGTGGAAACGACATGTAAATTGGATTCAGAGAGCATTCTTCGGTAAGTTCAGTGTGATCTAGAGTCTTAGCTGCGAGCGGCGGACATGTCCGGTAGCTAGAGCTACTGTGAAGCGTGGGCCCTTGTTGCTGAGGCGCCCACAAAGTCCTGATATATATAGAAAATAATAGAGTCTAAGCGATGAAATCGGTATCCATAATTCCTTGTAATAATGGCTTAGGACACGTAAAGCGGTGTTGTTTACTCTATGACGAGCTCGTTAAGCTCGGGATAAATGTCACTATATTCGGCAATGCTGATCGGATTAGCAGCTTTGTGGCGTCTCGTGGGCAAAATGTCATGCCTTCAGTTCATAATTTTGAGGGACTGCCCTCAGGACAAGACTATTTGAAGCATGGCCTTGATAGTTTTAATGATATTTTTCAAACTCTTGGTGAATTACTGAAAGATACTTTGGTGATTTCTGATAATTACTTTGAACCCTTTTTAAATGGGGCGAATGGGTTTCTATTAGCTAATTTTTTGTGGAGTGACTTAGATGGCGAGCTTCTAGGATATGACGTTGTGAAAAAAGTTAACGATGTTGAGTGTACTATTTTAACAACAATATTTGCTAAAAATTATTTGCAAGATGCTGTAAAAATAAATCTTTTTGGAATGCTAACTGAACAGTCGCCTGCTCTTGGGTATACTCTTGTATGTAAAGGATTTGGTGACTGGCATGACGGCTTTGAAGAGCAGCTTGAGTCTTTTTTGGAAAAACGACTCAACAATAACCATGAGGGTGAAACTACGTTATATATAGACAAAAATATTATTTTTCGCGAAAGTTTTTGGAACTATAATGTGCGGATTTTAGAGCAGGGAATAACCTCTGACATCATCGCAGGCGCTGATTGCATAATAGGGAGGCCCAGTATGGGGATGGTAACGGATTCGTTAGCATATAAAGTTCCCTTTTTGCCCGTTTATGCACTGAGAGACGATGAGTCGAGGCACAATGCGTCGGTATTGTCCAAATTATATCAAACAAATGGAATCGACCCCCATCATAACTTTTCGATTATGCGTGATAAAATGAGGAATGTTAATTTTGGTTTGGGCGGGGAAAAACAACTTGCTAAGCGTGTTTATAGAGTACTAACGTCATGAAAAGTATCGCAATAATTCCCGCTAGGGCGGGGTCTCAGGGTGTAGTGAATAAAAATATCCGTTTGGTCGGAGGCATTCCACTTATATGCCATTCAATAGCTACAGCTATATCATCCAAAGTATTTACTGATGTAATTGTTACAACTGATTCGCCAGAAATAGCTGAAATAGCCCTTAATGCGGGTGCCAGTGTCCCATTCATAC
>CAJQKX010000157.1 GCA_905479025.1 uncultured Paraglaciecola sp. | reverse complement strand
CTGAGGCCAATAATGTATTTGATGTAATACATGCCAAAACACTTGCTCGGTTTTTTCATAAGGCAAATGTTTGCCTTTTTTGACTTGTACCCATTCTTCCATGGTATCCCAAAAGAACAAATCCAGTTCTGAATAAGGAATTTTGTGTTGCAAAAAGAAACGGACATAATATGCCAGTTGTTTGGATTTATTCTTTACGAAACTTCTAACCGTGGACACTGATAAAAACCGTTTAGTGTAATGGTGGTTCATGTGCCCAAGTATAGCTATAATTTTTGTTTTCACAGAGAATACATTTTGGCATATGAATTATTGAACTGTCCCTGTTTTAGGGTTTTACCCGTTAGGCTGATTACCAACCCATGTGGCTTATCCAGCCATAAATCTCTTTACCAATATAGGCGCTATGTTGCTGATGCATGGTAAACCCAAGCAATTCTCTTTGTCTATATTGCAATTTCAGTGCTTTGACTGCTGCTATTTGACGACGAGAAACGGTCTTACGTGCCCATCCATTATCCCAACTGCTATGTAAGTCCAATACTGGCATTGGGGTAATGGCTATCCATTCTGGGAGACGCTGATTGTGTTTTCTGTCTGGACAATAAGGGCTAACCATCACGAACGCGTCAGGGGAGACGAGTGTCTTTTCGGCATAAATTTTACTCAGCCAAGCAGCACTTGTGCCTTTGCTGATGACCAAAAAGTAGCCTGGATACTCTTGGGATTTTTCAAATACTGCTTGTAAAAGAGAAACTAGTTGTTGTTCGTGTTTGACAAATGCCTGATTATCTATCGTGGTTACCGCAGATTGGCTAATGTCCAAGTCTAATAGTGGTGCACCGAGACTGGTTTCTTGTGTATCGGCGAGGATTTTGGTTTCTTCTTCAGACGTTGTTTCTTGATTTTCTTCTAACACAGCCTCTGGAATGGTAATAGGTATAAAACCTATGTCTGGGCGGGTATCAAAATAGTGACCCAACCAATTTTGTTCATCTCATTGGCTAGATTTGAGAAGCCTTCTTGCCCTAATATGTGAATGCTACTGTCAGCAATCATGACTGCTACACCGCGAGTAATGGCTGTGGTGTTTTCTTGCAACACATAAATAATTGACTGGCCGTCAATATCAAAACTGTGATAAGTATCAGCAAAGAGCTCACGCTGAATATCTAATTTTCTTAGCAATTGATTATCAGGAACCGCTAAGCATTGCGAACACATAGTAGCGAGAAGAAAGAAAAAAAGTAATTTAATAACAATAATACCTCTGAAACCCTATTTGAATATGTTATCGGAAAGTATTAGGCAGTTCTTTAATTTTGTACCAGCGATTATGTCGTTAATATTGGTGTAACTCATATTTTTATTGGAGAGTTCATGCCTAATATAGAATTTTCGATGATTGAAACTCCACGATTGTGACTTAATAAACTCACAAAGTATGATCGTGAACCTCTGCTTGCTATATTCTCCTATCCCAAAATCATCGAGCACTATGATGTAGCTCGCTTCAAATCGATTGAGATAGCAGACCGTCTAATCGCGTATTTTGACACTCAATTTGACAGTAACACTGGCATACGTTGGGCTATTCGTAGTAGAACATTAGGTGAGTTCTTAGGTACTTGTGGCTTTATACATTGGTACGAGTTTGTCTGCAGTGCAGTTGTAGGTAGTCTTTGCATAAAGACTATTGGGGCAAAGGCTATACAACTGAATCGGTGGGGGCCATTATCCATTTTATTTTTAGTGAGAGTTTGTATTTCTATGTGAACTGTGTTGAGTTATTCATTTTACCTAGTATTAAGCCTCCAGAAAATCAGTCAAAAATGTAGGGGTTCGTTTAGAGGGAACTTTGCGCGAAAATGCTACCGGAATAATGATTTTCATGACATGAATATGTTCGGCATATTACGTAATGAGTAAGTTAAATAGTAATAGGAATTCTGACTGATAAAAAAGACGTTTATTATCTGGTTAAAAAGGTGTCTGAGACACAAAATTCAGAGTGTGTTCTGTAAAGGGGGCCGAGAGTTAAGAAACATAGCGTGTAAGTTCAGCCTATTTGCCATCTCTAATGCTTGGTCGTGGGTGTACAAGCTATCACCTATAACAGGATACTGAATACTCAACATTATGCACTCTAAGATGGTGCGAACGGTACGTAACCGGTTTTAGTTCACAACTCTGTTGTGAAGGTGTTGCGTTCAAGCCCCCGTCAATGTGTTAGCGCTTTTTTTCCTCGTTCATGATCGACCATTTGTTTTGGACAGTTTGCCCTGTCACAAATAAGGGGTAAATCACTTTTTTCAGAGTATTGCTGCACCTCATCAAAAGTAACCGCTTGATAAGTTTTAGCTGTTTCGCGCAGTTCACACTGTTTGCATGTGTCTGTGGGCAGGTTTGTTTAAGGCCATCACCATCAAGCCAGACGTCGCCATATCTAATCGATGCATCACTGTCGCAGTTGGGAACACTCTTTGTACTTGGGCTTGTAGACAAGCTGTCTACTCTTTGCCTGGAACACTCAATAAGCCGTTAGGTTTATTGAGTACTAATATGTCATTATTTTATGTCACCATTTTGAGAAACGATTTTCAGATAATGCGCCATGGGTGGGCTGTAGATAAGAATTGGCATATGCCATTTCCTATTGCGGGTTATTCACAATCAGCCTAACTGCTTCGAGGTTAAGTTTCGCTTCGCCCATGGTTTTTACAAGGCTATCGATCTGATTTGCCACATGCTCAATTTCCTCATCACGAATGGCGGGGTTTACCTGTTGTAAATTTTGTAATCTGGCTAGTTCACTCCCTAACAATGCTTGCATTTGACTTACGTGCTTCTTTTTTACAAACTCAGCTTGTTGCTCAGCTTCTTGCTGGGCATGGTGCAAGCGCGTTTGCACCTGAGTTTTTAGCGCATTAATTAGCTGATTACCCATTTTCGGTAGCACGGCTTCTAATTGAATAAAATGTTTGTTTATCGATTGTGAGTTGGCATCAATACAGATTTTAACCGGGGTAGGTGGTAAAAATCGTGACAATTGCAGCCCATGTACTGCTTTTGCCGAGAGAACAAATAAGCATTCTAACCAATACGCACCGGCAGGCTTGCTTTTATCTCGACAAAACGCAATCGAGCTTTTACCTACCACGTCTGTGGTCAACATATCCATAGCATGCTGAATCATTGGGTGATCCCAACTCAGGAAA
>CAJQKX010000156.1 GCA_905479025.1 uncultured Paraglaciecola sp. | reverse complement strand
TTGTCTGTAACTGACTCAAGGAGCGAGAAGATAGAAGAATGGCAAGGTGACAATAAGTCGCGGTTTGAAATTTGCTGGTATTTTTCTGAATCTAGAGAACAATTCCGTTTGGCTGGAGAGGTAGCATTAATATCTAACTCATTAGATTCAAGCTATGAAAATTGGGTGTTAGGAAAACAGACAAAACAAAGCATTTTGAAACAACAATGGTCAAATTTATCAACAAACGCTAGGGAGCCTTTTTACTCAAACAGTCCTAAAGCACCATTTGATGAAGATTCGATGCCGTCGATGCCACAGAATAGGCTTGTTAATAAAGGCGCGGATCTCAAAAATAAATTTGACAGCAACAACACCACACCAACTAATATTGTTAGTAATCTGACCGATATGAGCGACAATTTTTGTGTGATTATATTTATTCCACACGCAGTTGATTATTTGGACCTAAAGTCTAAACCGCAGCAAAGATGTCTTTACGCAATTCAGGATGATTGGAAAGAACGCCCCGTCAATCCATAGGTAATATTAACTTAACTTCAGTATGATTAATTTGAAGGTAAGTTTTTGCTAAATAAAGATAGCTAAAGATGCAGCAAAATCGATTGTTGATCTTGTGTAACCATATTACTTACCACTAAATTAAAAGAATTATCCATCATCCTGCGCATTTCCCCCTCAGGCACTGTTCCATCAAGCTTAACGGTATTCCAGTGAACTTTACTCATATGGTAACCGGGAATAACGGATGGGAAGGTGTTTCGAAGCATCGTGGCTTCTTGAGGATCGCATTTAAGGTTTACCCAGCAAATATCATTACCTGTATCAACGGACTCATTATCATCCTTACTCATCTTACCTAAGGTCAAAGTTGCGAACATTTTATGTTTGACTTTAAAAACTGATACGCCATCACCATAAGGAAAGGATTCCACCGTAAAAGGTTTGCTTAATAAATATTCTCTAATTTGTTGATGATCCATCCACTTTTCCTTAAATAATGAAAGAGTAGTCACCTACCCTAACCTTTAAACTTATTTTCATTGAGAATTAGTATTGCTTTAACAAATGCATTACGTTTTTTAAATCTGTTTTACCTTTGATAATTTCATCAGGTGTTAGTCCAGATATTTCATGGGGAAACACTAACCATTCGTCACTTTCGTGCACATAATAATGAGGTACGATGTCAGTTTTGTTATTTTGTGGTTTGTAATAGGGACAAGCGATACGAACATCTTTTGGCATATTTGCCCGAGACAGTTTTTTAATTTGTTTCATCAAAGCTTCAACACTGCGGCCTGAATCAAATACATCATCAACAATTAGAAGACTGTCTTCAGAATTGGCGTTTTCAATCAGATAATGTAAACCGTGTACTTTAATGGTTTTTGATTGTTGACCAATCCCATAATAAGACGATGTACGCACCGCAATATGATCGGTTTCCACTTTCTTAAAATCAAAATACTCTTGCACTGCAATACCGATAGGCGCGCCGCCACGCCAAATACCGATTATAAAATGTGGGCGAAAGCCACTTTCATAAACTTGAGCTGCTACTCGAAATGAATCTTCAAGTAGCTGTTGTGCAGTGATAAACGTTTTTTCCATTAAATAAACCTTAAAATTTAGGGTGCGGGTAAAATGAAATTGCCGACACGGGTGTCGCAAGATAAAACTTTGAACTTTTGATTATATACCGAAGCGCAACTTATTCATATTTTAAAGCATCTGCCGGATTCATTCTTACCGCACGATAAGCAGGATAAAGGCTGGCCAGAAAACACAAAATAAGTGATGTAATAATAAGAAATACGATTTGTTGCCATTGTAAATCTGTGGGTACACCTTGCCCCTGTGGACTTAAAAATATTGGGAAATTAAATAGTTTGATCAAATTATTAATTTGACTCACCAACAATACACCACTAACAATTCCAATCAACGTGCCTTTTATACCATTGTAAATGCCATTAAACAGGAAAATACCCATAATATTATTACGGGTCATGCCTTGCGTTAAAAGTATAGCAATATCACCTTGTTTCTCGGTCACCACCATGACCAAAGCCGAGACTATATTAAAAGCAGCCACAGAAATAATCAGTAGCAACATCAGAGACATCATATTCTTTTCCATCTTCACGGCGTCAAATAGCACACCTTGTTGGTCTCGCCAGTTTGTTGAGCTATAACCTTGTGTCTCTAGTGCTTGAACCACACTTTTATAATTAAAAGCATCTGCTAAAAATAAACGTGTTTGGGCCAACTTAGATTTTTTACTTCTTAATAGCCTAGCAGCATCATCAATATGCATTAACACTGCTTTATCGTCCAAAGCAGAGCCCATATCAAATATACCAACCACGCGAAATACTCTCTGGCTGTAGATACGCCCAAAAGGTCCAAAATAACTATTTTCAGAAGCGATCAGACGGGCTTTTTCACCCATCCGTAAATTCAGTTTAATAGACAGTGCTCGCCCGATAACAATGCCATATTCACCTTTGACTAAATCGGTCAGCTGCCCAACCAACATATTATCGGCAATGATTGACGAGCGCTGCATAACATCAGGTTGAATTCCTTGGAACATGACACCTTTAAGTCCTTGGGAGGATTGAATTATACCTTCAGAGTCTATTTGTTGGGCACTGGTAATAACACCTTCAATGTGAGTAAACATATCATGGGCGATGTTATCATTAGGCTTTTTTTGAACTAACACATGAGGGGTGATGCCTAAATTGCGCAACTTTAATTCACCCTCAAAACCATTCATCACTGACAAAACAGTGACTAATGCCATTAAGCCAAGAGCAATGCCTGCAACAGAAAAAAAGTTAATGAATGCAATAAAGTGATTACCTTTAGAAGCTTTGGCATAACGTAAACCAATAAAGACTGAGAGGGGATAAAACATAAAAAGAAACTCTTATAACAACAAAACAGTTAAAAAAATAAAGGTTTAACTGTTGGTATAGTGATGAATGATGTTGAATAATACGTGCCTGAGGTAAATCTCACAAGCACAGCAAAACTGGGGGAAAATATGCAGAACTTAACGCATCTTCAAAAGCATCAACAATTTGATGAATTTTTTATGATAAAGCATAATATCCCGGTCAATATGCGTTTATTGGAAGATGATTTTGTTTTACCCGAAAAGGATGATTTACATCAGCATATGCCTTACGAGTTTCAAATAGCCAGTGAACTATCAGCACTTGATACAAAAGCATTAAGACCACTTCGCCGCTTAGGCGAACACGCTGTTGAGTTAGCTGAATTTCTGAATCATCAATCTCGAAAAATTGACTTAATGATGTCTCTTATTTTACAACAACACACAAAACATGAACACACTTATCAATCGATACAATTTGGTGGCGGCATAGTCCTTGGAAGTGAAAGCGAATTTTTAATAGGCAGCACAATCGAACTAAAATTATTCCTAAGAGAAGAAGCTTCTGCCATTTTTTGTTTTGCTGAAGTTATTGCTTGTAAGCCTGTAGATGATAAGTACCATGTATTCCTGATTTTTACCTGTATCCGCGAAGAAGACCAAGACTTATTAGTCAGAGCCAGTTTACATTTGCAAGCGGCTAATCTTCGCAAACGCAAGCACCAAGACAAAACCTAAAAGAACTAAAACGAAAGCGACCAATGAC
>CAJQKX010000155.1 GCA_905479025.1 uncultured Paraglaciecola sp. | reverse complement strand
ATGTTGAGAAATATCAAATTTAAGAATTTTTATATTACTAAATTTTTTTCTTAACTCTTCTAGTTTCTCAATTCTTGTACCCGTAGCTAAAATATTTGCACCATTTTGGTTTAACTTATCATCCGTGCTGCTCTACAATCTGTTTAGCTAATGCAAGGCTAAAGAACTCAGTTATCGTGTTTATACCTTTCTCTCTTGCAACATCGCCAACATTACTCGAAGGCTCGCAACCCAAATGCCTGAAACCATTATTTTTGAAGTTCTGAAGCATGATGCCATCATTACTGCCCAATTCTACGACGAACGGATCGGTTCGCCCAGCGAAAAAGCGGTTCATCACCATCTCAGCGAAACTTTTGAAATGTATCTGCATGTTTTTAGATAAACTTGAGAAAAACGCATAGTTCTCATGAAACATCTTCTCAGCTTTTGGCTGATTAACTAGCTGAAAAGTACTACATTTTTCACAAAATGCTGTCTCCATTTCAAAAAAATACTCTTCAGAAAATTCGTTTTCTTTTAGAAAACCATTTGCTATAGGTTGTTGCCCAAAGGTCATGAAAGGGGTTATGTCTTTGGAACATATTCTGCAATTATACATACCAATCTCCATCGTAACGTCTTAGTTAGATTTAGTGTTTGAGTTAGAAAGTAACGATAGAGTTTCACCAACTCCGCGATAAAGGCTTCCTGAAAAACTAAAGCCATGACTTTTAAAGCGCTCACAAGAAACTTCATAAGAAAGTTGATTCATTATAGGACTTTCAACAAATGACACTTGTAAGCTAGGAACAAATTCTTTGATGGTTTCAACTACATCTCTGACCGTAGCATTTAAAGTTAAAACATTATAAATTCTTCCATCAAATATATTATTTTTTATAATGTATGAAATCGCACGAACTGCATCATTGAGATCAAGGTAAGGCCGCTTTTGATCATAAGCAGATTCCCATACTGTTATAGGTTGGCCCATAACGGCCTGCCAGCAAAATTTATTAACTGCGGTATGAAACCGCATACCTGGTGACGCGCCAAAAATAGTCCCAAACCGGCAAGAAACCGCATTTAAATGCTCACCGCCGACTAACGTTGAAATATACTCTTCTTCTTTTAATTTAGTCTCTGCATATGGGCTTTGAGGCTTCAGCTCTTCTGGAGAGCAATCTTCACTAACTATTTCATTCTGGGTGCCGTAAACGCTGGTGGAAGAAAGCGCTATAAGCTTTGCACCTGCGTTTACACATGCTTTAGCTACTCTTTTAGTGCTCTCCAAATTATTAAATTCAACCGCAGCAGCATTACCAAAACTACCAGCCGCATCAGTTATAGCCGAAAGGTGGATCACAACGTCAGCATCTTTAAAGGCAGCATCAAGATCGGCAGTTGTTATATCCATTTCCTTAAACTGATATCTACCAATATTTGGTAAGTTAAACAAAGACACATATCTCTGCGTAAGCATATTATCAATAATTGTGATAACACTGTTGGGAAATTCATGCGGTAAATATCGGATCAAATGTGAACCAATATGACCCAATCCGCCAGTGACTATAATATTCAAGTATAAGTCCTCGTTAAGAAGTTAAAGTTAAATTAAGTTTTTTCGATACCTTAGGTATTCATCATAGTCCCTCATATAATCTGTCTCGCTAAACGGCTGATCGCAAAGGACTACAAGTATGGAATTACTATCGTTATATGTCTGAGAGGCCCAAATTCCAGGTGGAATCAATAGGCCTTGATTTGGTTCGTCTAAACTAAAGTCAACCGATTTATCCCCATCGTCACATTTAACGGAAACACTTCCGTTATTGCATTGCAATAGCTGAAAACATTCGTAGTGAGCATGATTACCTCTTATTGCCCCTGCATCGGCTTTAACCAAAAATACTCGCGCAATTTCAAATGGGACAACATCGCCACCTTCCATTACCAATAAAGAGCCATTTGATTCCGCAAACAAAGGAAACTTAACTATTAAAATATCACTAACTTTGTGCACTTTTCTCATTTTTGATGCTCGAAAGTCGGGTTTCCAAGGTTCTGCAAAATCATAGACTTAACCGTTGTCTCAATACCAGCCTGTAAACTAACCTTAGGATGCCAACCCAAGCATGCGCTAGCCTTATCTATAGATGCAATGAAATTTCTCATATCAATTTTAGGTGAATTTGCTGGCCATGGTACAACTTTCATCTCAATAATTTTATCCGTTTGCCGGAAAACTTCTTGGGTCACGGCATAGAATGCATCCCGCACCGTAGTGCCAACACCACTACCAACATTAAAAACTTCGCCAACAGAATTCCTTGAGATACTAGCCAAGATAAAGGCGTCGACAACATCATCAATATAAATATAATCTCTTATATAATCACCGCCCCCATACAAAGCCAAAAGATCCCCGGCTAAGGCTAACCCTGTTATTTTATTTAATACCCCGCGATCAGCAGCAGAGCTATTAGCTGCACTTGGCCCATAAACATTGGCAAGCCTCAGGGACACGCCATCAAAAATATTTAATTTAGACGCCAAGGCAAGCTGTCTTTCCACAAAAAACTTATGTAGATCATAGAATGAATCAGGATTTTCGATGGTAGCTTCAGAAACAGGGAGGTCATCAGTGAACCCATAAGCCGTAACAGTTGACGCGAAAACTATCCTCGGCCGTTTTCGCAAAACTTTACATGCTTCTATTAGCCTGTATATTGGAACAACTGACGAGTCCAAATCTAAAGCTGGGTTATCGTTCGCAATATTGATGCTCGTATTTCCAGCAAGATGAATGATAACATCTGATTTTTCGACAATTTTCAACCAAAAATCTAAACTCCCCAACTCAGCCATTACAAACTCTGACGCGACACTCGCAATTGTATCTCTGCGGCTAGCACGGATTACATGACAACCTGAATCCGTAAGTTTATTAACAAGTTTTGAACCTATATAACCGCTAGCGCCAATGACTGTGAAGG
>CAJQKX010000154.1 GCA_905479025.1 uncultured Paraglaciecola sp. | reverse complement strand
AATTTGCCCTCTTAATTCACCGCTAGGATTAGCAGGCGTATGCACATTGACGTAATGCCCTCCTGACAATAATAAGTCTGCGGTGGCTTGATCTAAATTTACTTCCCCCCCTGATGTCCATAAATTTACGTCAGATGTATCTTGGGCCAATGCGACTAATACACCACCATTCACACCCGCATACCCGGTATGGATGTGAGCCATAGTGGCATCTGCAACATCTGTGGTGGCGAGAGCAAGAGTGACACCGTTGTCCGTGGTATCGAAAAGTGCATAACCGCCACCCATGCCACTACTCATTACTTGTGGGATCTCTTGTAAACCACTTAGCGGAAAGGTCACGACGACAGTAGTATCTGGGACAATTTGTCCACGTACTTCGCCGCTTGGATTGTTTGGCGTATGAACATTCAAATACCAATCACCACTAAGTAAGTCGTTTAATAAGCCTGCTGTAATCCCAGTTTGCTCTAGTGCAAAAGTACCATTACCCATATCGGTTAATCCAAATGCAACACCGCCATTCGTACCAATGTCACCATCATGCACGTGTGCTGCACTAGCATCAGTAACCATGCTGGCATCTAAAGTGATTTTAAATGCGGGCAATGACTCATCTATCTCAACTTTTGCAGTAGCTAAAGACATGGTATCAACCATAGGGACTTCTTGCTCTCCCTGTAGTATGATATTGAAGGTTGTTGAAGCAGTAAAACTAGGTGCTAGATCATCAGCCGTGATTAATGTAGGACCGTCATCTGCAATAAGGCCATCAATAGCAATAGCTGTATATACCTTGTTGACTTCTAAGCTCAAAGTGCCAGTTTCTATCGCCGCATCTTTTGAACCTGCGCCGGTTACGGTGACGACATAATCACCCGCTGCTAATTCAACATAACCTGTCTCGGACAATATAGGTGTGGTAAAAGGCACGCCTGGAAAAGTTGGGTTCACTGCGCTTATGTTACCGTCTACCGTTACATAAATGTCCACTGTGCTAGCGTCTGGCGATGCATGAAATATTCTTACTTTCGCAGCAGTAGCGATTGGACGGGGTACATCTACAACCAGATCAAGGCCAATGCTTGCTAAATCACTGTTAGCAAAAGCTGTATAAAACATACCACTTTCAACACTGATGGCTGCATCGTCGATGGCTACGGTGTCTTCAGCTCCGTCTACAGCAATATCAATAGTGTAGTCTCCTGCGTCAACTGCTACATAAGCAGTCACGTATGGATAACTGATACCATCGAATAACGTCAAGGCATTGTTAGCAATTACGTCAACAGCGGGGGCGTCAGATACAGCATGCACAACACGCACATTTGCTTTTGAATTTACGTCCCAAATTTTAAATGATGAGGTACCATCTGCAACAAGCAAGGTAACAGGAGAGCTACCTGTACCAGTATTTTGCGTTGCAACTACTAATAAATCTGCGTCTGCAGGCAAAGCAATTGTGCCAGAATCAAACACAACTGTTTTTGATCCCGCGGGTGCGATCCTGATTTGATAATCACCACCAGCGACTTCTACTTGGCCAGTGCTATCTTTAAATGATGCAGTGGCTAGTGGTTGTTCTGCTTCTATGTCTGCATCTGGCGCAGTGACATAAATGTCTACCATTGGAGCTGCTGCAGCTGCGTGAACTATCTGCACACGCACATTTCCTGCAGTGATGCTAGACCTATCGGTTGATACAACTAATGGTTCAATTGTCCCATCAGTAGTAGAGCCTACTGCCAATACGTTATAGGATTTCTCGCCTTCAAGAGCAAGTGATGCAGTGATGACATCCGCGGTGCCACCAGGGACATTTGCTTCAACTCGCACTGCATAAGTCCCTTCGTCAACGGTGATCCAACCAGAGGAGACTTGATAATCAACGTTTTCTAGGCCAGCGAGCACAGCTGCGCCTGCGTATATGTTTACTGTTGGTGCGTCGGGTACACCATGAATAATTCGAAGATCAGAAGTGAGGGTTGGAGTTTCGTCGATAATAACAACATCATCGTCACCGCCGCATGCTGCTAGCACTGTTGTGAATACCGAAACCGTTAGAAGCTTTTTAAAAATATTCATATACGTACCTTATGATTGTGTATAAGTTTTTATTCGTCGTTTAAATTTACGCCTTTAAAAATATGTTAGATCAATGTTAAGTTTTTAAAATTTAGAATTTAACGTTTATTTATTTGCAGGTTATTGATTGTTATAAAGTTATTTTTTTAACGAATTCAATTAAAATCTTGACATCAGGATGTAAAAGAGGAAGCAGCTTGGTCTTGTTTTTGGGAGTAACTATTTTGCGAGTTATATATAAATTTGTTTCGACATACATTCCTATTCCTTCATATTGCATGAAGGAATAGATAATAACCTTAGACAACTATTTTAAATGACGTTGTTTTAATACTTCGATCACATCAGATAAACTCAAGTCGCTCGCTTGTAGTAATACAATTAAATGATACAACAAATCTGCAGACTCATTTTTTAACTCTTCTACGTCTTTTACCGTAGCGGCAAGTGCTGTTTCAACGCCTTCTTCACCGACTTTTTGCGCGATACGTTTGATACCTTTGCTGTATAAGTGAGCGGTGTAACTAGAGTCAGGATCGGCTCCTTTTCGTGAGGCAATCACATCCTCCAATTCAGCAATAAAGCTGATGTTAGCTGATTGACTATCGTCCCAGCAAGTTTCTGTGCCTTTGTGGCATGTAGGTCCGATTGGATTAACCAAAGCAAGTAAAGAATCATCGTCACAGTCGCTGGTGATTTCAACTAGACCTAAATTATTTCCAGACTCTTCACCTTTAGTCCATAAACGTTGTTTTGAACGACTAAAGAAGGTTACCAAGTTTGTTTCTAAGGTTTTATCCAATGCCTCTTGGTTCATAAAGCCCTGCATCAACACTTTACCACTGACTGCGTTTTGCACGGTGCAAGGGATCAAATTATCCATTTTATCCCAAGCCAGTTTCGCCACATTTTCTTTTGTAATAATCATTTTAATCTCTAATAGCTATATTTTGTATTCGTAAATAGGCTTTTAATACTGGTATGGGAATAATACCTTTGTGAAACACTGACGCGGCTAATGCGCCATCAACGTCTGCTTGATCAAAAACGTTTTTAAAATGCACGCTTTCACCTGCGCCGCCTGAAGCGATCAATGGTACGCAACAGTTTTTTCGAATAGCCGCCAGTTGTTTGATATCGTAACCTTTGCGCACACCATCTTGGTTCATGCAATTAAGTACAATTTCA
>CAJQKX010000153.1 GCA_905479025.1 uncultured Paraglaciecola sp. | reverse complement strand
CTAAATCCTGCCAACGATGATCTGGCAACATCCAAGGCATGTCTGTGAATGTAAGGTTTCGTAAATCTCTGAGACTGTTGCTGTTTAAATCTAAGCTATAACTGCGAGAAGATGCAAATACCGATAATGATCTTCGAGCAAAGGGACTCAGACTTGCTTCGATAATCGGGTTAAGTAGCTTAGCTTGTTCAGGGTTGGCAAATAATACAATGGCGTCGATATCACGACGATTTCTTTCTACACCAAACACTTCGACATCAGACAAGGCTTCTATTTGTTTTATGCGCTGCTTGCTTTGGGTGACATCTAACATTTGTGAGACACGTATACGCATGTCTTTACTATCGGTGAATATGGTCAAGTCTGGTTGAATGGCGTTTGGTGTCTCTTGCCATTTAGCAATAAATGCTTCAGCCATTCTTTGTGTTGTAGGGTTATCAGCCGCAAAAATAATGGGTCTAACCAATTGTTTTTGGTGAATATGTAATGCGAGTTGTTGGGCCTCGTCTTCTGGCGCTAATGCAAAATAATAATGTTCTGGCGCAGTCAAATCTGACTCAACTAATTGAGTTAATTGAACACTGTTGGGTTTCTTTGGCTGTAACTCCACCCTGTTTAGTGCCAACAAAATTTTATCTGTGGGTAAAACAGCAGTCAGTTTCATAATCTGTTCTTTGACCAGAGGGCCAAGCACTACATCAAAATCAGCCACCATTTCATTCAATTGTTGCGTTGTTTTTAAGGCCGAGTCAAAAAAACGTATTTCACGATATTGTTGAGTTTTATTTTGAATTGTTTTGCCAGCTGATCCGTCATAATCAGGTGCATTGTTCAGGGCGAACTTTGCGTTGGGCAAGTTCTCCAGATAAGCGGCGAGTATTCCTTCTTTTATAGCTAAGCCTTGATTCGCAAGTCTGCCCGTTAATGGCAATAAAACAGCGATGCGTTTTGCCTGGATAGGTGCTTGTTGCAACAATTTTTTTATTTCTTGTGGAAGGTTAGTCACCAGTGGATGCCCTAAATGCCTACTCTGCCAATTGATTAATTGCTGGTTAAACAACTCTGGCTCTAATGCAAAACGTTTTATAATAATCGCAAGTTGCAGCCATGGCTGCAGTGTCGTCTCTGATAGTCGCGCCTTTTCTAAATCAGGTAAGTCTAATTTATTGATCCATTTCCAGGTGTTTTGAGTTTTTTCACGTTCTTCAATGTCTGTGTCTTGCAGCGCTATAGACGCTTCTAGCCATTGTTTTGTGTTAACCAGAAGTTGTGCTTGCAAAGCAGCAATGCGGGCTTGATAACCATAATCATCAGTCAAATTTTGTAATATGGTTGCTACGCTATCAAACGCGTCATCAGACAATATTAAATAACATTCAGCTAAAATTAGATTGCCATGAGTACGATGGCGGTTGTCTTTTAATTCTGACTGCAGCACTTTAAGCATCTTGATACTTTTTGTGCACTGCCCTTCTGTTTGCAGGGCTTCGGCGGCTTGTAATAGAGAGTCATTACGCTGATATACATTATTGTTCTTCACAAAATTTTGTTTGGCTTGGGTCAAGTAGTCATCACTGTTTTTTTCCACTTTTGTAGTATTTTGTGAAGGTGAAAGTGTGGCTGTTGTTGTTTGCCGATTAGGGCTATTAGTACAAGAAAGTAAACCTAAAATAGCGATAAAACACACCACAAACAATCGAAAACTCATCGCTGATCCCCTTAGAAGAATGAACTTAATAGTTTATAGTAACGGTTATAAATATCTAATGCTTTGTGACTAGGTTCAGTGATAAAACTTATACCTGTAGCAATCATTATAAGTCATTACCCACTTAGCGATATATAATGTAGCTTCATCGAAGTGCGTGAATGCATGGATAGTCATGTTCTTTCAAATCCATGCAACGCAGAGAAAGCTGTTTTAAGACTCGCCCTTTTGGGAAGCGTCAGCTTTTTTGTGCTGATGATGGATATGACACAAACGTTAGATAACCGCTTTAATTTGGAGAGTAATCATTGATTGAATCAGGCACGTTATTCATCGTCGCAACACCTATAGGCAATCTGGAAGATATTACACTGAGGGCTTTACGGATATTAGCTGAAGTTGATTTAATTGCGGCTGAAGACACTCGGCATAGCCTGCGTTTGTTGCAACACTATGATATTTCGACGCGATTAACCTCATTGCATGATCATAATGAATCACATCGAGCTAAACAGCTCATTGAAAAACTCAAACTGGGTGAAAATATAGCCTTGATTTCTGATGCGGGTACGCCTCTGATCAGCGACCCCGGTTATGGCTTGGTCAGTCAATGCCGAGATGCTGGGGTGAATGTTGTGCCTTTGCCGGGTCCTTGCGCTGCTATCACAGCATTATGTGCTGCCGGCTTAGCCACTGACAGATTTAAGTTTGAGGGGTTTTTACCCGTCAAGGCTGTGGCCAAACAACAGGCTTTGCAGCGTTTACTTATTGAAACCAGCACCAGTGTGTTTTATGAATCTCCTCGCAGAGTCGCAGACACCGTCAGGCAAATTGTGGCTGAGCTGGGTGAAGATAGGCAAATGGTTGTGGCAAAAGAGCTTACCAAGACCTTTGAAACATTTTTCTCAGGTAGCGCACAAGCTTGTTTGAGCTGGCTTGAAGCCGATGCAAATCACCAAAGAGGTGAATTTGTATTAATGATTGCCGGTGAAATACAGGGTCAGACCGATGTTTCAACTGATGCACTTAACTTACTTAAATTATTAATGAAAGAATTACCTCTTAAAAAAGCGGCAGCTGTGACGGCTGAACAATATAATTTAAAGAAAAATCATCTCTATCAACTTGGCTTAGAATTAAAATCATGATGATGCTGGGTATAATGATGAGGAACATGGCCTCGCCAATTTTGTGCTTATGTATCTTGGTTTAGCTAGGACTCTAATATGAAAACTAGTTTAAAGACAATGAAGCGAACATGGGCACCAATATTTACATTGAGCTTTGGAGTGATTCTGCTCAATAAGGTGAAGATGCAATACAAACTGTCATGGACGAAATGCGGCGTAT
>CAJQKX010000152.1 GCA_905479025.1 uncultured Paraglaciecola sp. | reverse complement strand
GGTAGCTAAACTGAGCAAGTAATCATCAAAGTAAACCCGCCTAGATATTTATATTACCCAATCTTGATGTCAATCAAGACTTTTACTAAATCATTGCATTACATTATTAGCCTAAATATTTATTAAGCCATGTCATGTTGATATTTCTCGCTGAGAATATTTTATTGTGATGATGAATTAAAAAAGAAAGAGCTTATAAACTTAAAATCTATCTACCCTATTTTGTGTTGTCGACATCAGTGTCAAAACACTTTATTGCAGTACTCATGGGTTGAGTGCTTATTACATTCTGGGAAGTGAAACGTTAAATTTAACAATAGGCGCTAAACATGGAAAAGCGAGAGCCACCTAAAACATTGGTTGAAACTTGGCTACACTTAATCACAAGAAATGATGCAAAACTAAAGGAACACGGACATAAGATGTTGCTTAGTGCATTTGAGGATATGGAGGCAGTGTCAAACTTTAAGAAGAAGCACCACATAGATGTATAGTGACAATAATATTTAAGTCTTTACAATCAATACAGTTTTTATTTCACACTCGCACCTTCCAAAGAATTTTGTATTAATATAGATTCAATGCTCAAGCATGTTTCCCTTTGATTTGGATACCTATGCTGCATTATCTAATGCGCCCTGTGTGAAAAATCCAGGGTAAAAGTTCGCACAGGGAATGCTTTTAACTCTAGTTAGAAGTTAATTATTCAAACAATGCCTTATGCAACCCACAAACCACATCCCTACTATCAGCATCACTTACCAACAAAGACAAGTTATGCGGATTCGCACCATAACAAATCATCCGTAGATTATAGTCAGCAACAGCAGCAAAAATCTTGCTAGATACTCCAGCGGCACTGTGCATGTTGTTACCTACAACGGTGATCAAGTCGTAGTTTTCTTCAATCAACACATCACAAAACTGACTGAGTTCTTCAATCGTTTCTTGGTTAATGCGTTTCAATACTGAATTGGCGGGGTTGTCTAGGGTAAAGGACACAGAAATTTCTGATGTGGTGATCAAGTCAACACTGAGTTTATGTTCAGCAATAATGGTAAAGACTTTTTGCAAGAATCCCTGCGCGTACATCATTTTTGGCGTTTTGAGCGTTACCATAACCTGTTCTTTACGCCGGGTGATAGCCCGATAAGAAGGTTCGGTTGTGCAATCACGAACTATCCACGTGCCCCCCTTCTCAGGCTCCCTACTTGAGCCAACGAAGACTTTTATATTTTGCCTAAGCGCAGGCTCCATTGTAGCCGGGTGCAGCACCTTGGCACCAAAGGTTGCCATTTCTGCGGCTTCTTCAAAGCTAAGTTCAGGCAGTGGCCGAGCGGCATCGGTGATCCTAGGATCGGTCGTGTATACACCAATTACGTCTGTCCAAATTTCGCAGGTATCAGCGCCTAATCCCTCAGCTAACAGGGCAGCCGTAAAGTCTGATCCACCTCGTCCAAGAGTAGTGGTATTGCCTTGTGAGTCTGAACCAACAAACCCTTGGGTAACGATGACGGTGTCAACCAATGAAGGCAACATCAGTTGTTTAGCCGCTGCACCTATTTGTTCGAGATCAGGTATGGCTTGACCAAACTGACTATCCGTTTTCAGTACATTGCGCACATCAAAATTTTCGGCCTTCACATTGAATTGGTTTAATACGGCACTGAATAACAATGAAGACATTCTTTCGCCATGGGATAACAAGGCGTCTTTTAAATCAGCACGATGGATCATTTCTTCGTGTAAAGCTAAATCTGCTAGTGAAGATTGTAACTGTTGCAATTTGGGCTCGACTTCATCGGGGTTTTCTAAAGCCTGCACAATAGCGTGTTGGATACTGTTAATTTCAGTTAACTTAAGTTTGATTTGTTGTTTCGACATAGCTGTATGCGCTATGTCGACTAACAGATTAGTGACACCGGCTGATGCGCTGACAACCACCACTTTTGTATGAGGGTTGTTTTTAATAATGCTGGCACAATTTTGCATAGCGGCAAAGTTTGCCAGGCTAGTGCCACCAAATTTGGCTACATTTAAGTTATTCTTTACGTTTTCAGACACGGGACTGGTTACTCATTACACTAAAGCAGATGTGCACAAAAGTAGCAGTTTTTGATTATAATTAAAAAGTAAAAATTAGGGTAAGAAACAGCTTTTTTGGAATAGTATATTCGACTTGAACAAATGTCTTAATAGCCTTACTCAAGCAGAATTACTCCTTAAACCTGAAATAAGCCATTATTTAGTAGGAATGAGTACCGTATCTCCCACGTGAATAACGTTTTGAGCAAACCATCCTTGATGCATTTCCCAAGCGTAAAGCACTTGCTCCGAGGAAGTAGTGGAAGTTAAGTCGTGGGGCTGCATGGCTTTAATATCAGTAATTTTGCCATCTGAGCGAATAAAAGCCACATCGAGGGGTAGCAAGGTATTTTTCATCCACATCCCGACACGTCTTGTTTGCTGGAAGTTAAATAACATGCCACAGCTGTCACACATATCCTCTCTGTGCATTAAACCTTGTGCACGCCGTTCAAAGGTATTGGCATATTCAAGAGCGTAGACTTTTTGTTTAACTTGAACTTGAATTTGAGGAAATACAATCTCTGTTTGTTGAGCTAAGCTCAAGCTAGAAATAAAAGTGAGTAAAACAACAACTAGCGGAAAACGAAGGTTAAGCATATTTTTATTACTTCAAATCAATCAGACATTTAGATTACAGCTTTTTGCACGAACAGCCCATCTCTTTGTCGCTGGTTTCCCACTCTTGAAAATCTCCCTGCACGCATCTCTGCTGCAAAACTCGACATCCGTGAACATCATATGACACCTGAGTATCGGCACCATCGGCTATAGCACTGCCAACAAAGTGCCTAACACCATTTGTTGTACATCCAGCAGATAAAGTGACAATGGCTGCCAAAGTTATTATTTTTATAGAAAGTCTCATTCTTCATCCAAATTAAAAAATGGTTAATCATCTGAATGGTATACGGCTAAAAAATTCAGGGAAATAACAGGAATATAAAAGGGTGACGGTTTCAGTTGAGTTCAAATTTTACTTTGTTAACTAAAACAAATCACCCTAGGTGCTTATATTATTGTAATTTACAGCCTAGCTAGGGTCGGCAATTCTTACTGCAACCGCTGGTGCTGACGTTAATGCATGAGTGGGTGGAGCAAAATCAGTGAGATTAATACCTTCAACCGCTGCTGTATATTCATCCATTGAAGGAAAACGCCCCAACATAGATGAAAGCACAACTAGGGGGGTAGAGCCTAGTAGTGACTCGCCTTTTTTCTCACTAGAGTCTGCGACAACACGACCTTGGAACAAACGCGTTGAAGTAGCAATAACGGTATCACCGGGCTCAGCCTTTTCTTGATTACCCATACATAAGTTACAACCTGGGCGTTCTAAGTACAGGATGTTTTCGTACTTAGTACGTGCAGCGTTTTTAGGGTGAGCGTCATCAAATTCAAAACCTGAGTACTTTTGTAAGATTTCCCAGTCACCTTCAGCTTTCAACTCATCAACAATATTATAAGTTGGTGGTGCTACCACTAATGGTGCTTTAAATTCAATTTTTCCATTTTGCTTTTCAATGTTACGGAACATTTGCGCGATAATTTGCATATCACCTTTGTGTACCATACAAGACCCAACAAAACCTAAGTCAACATGCTTATCTTTGTAGAAAGAAACAGGGCGAATAACGTCGTGAGTATATCGTTTAGATACATCTTCGTTATTTACATCTGGATCGGCAATCATTGGCTCGTTAATTTGGTCTAAATCAACGATCACTTCTGCGTAATATTTGGCGTTATTATCCGGTGTTAACGCTGGCGTCACACCTGACTTGATACCTTCAATACGCTTGTTGGCAATATCGATAAGTCCCTGCAGCGTTTTAGCTGGGTTTTCCATACCTTTGCCGATCATTATCTGAATACGGCTCTTAGCAATTTCTAAGGATGCAATTAAGGTGTCATCTTCAGAAATACAAATAGAGGCTTTCGCCTTCATTTCAGCCGTCCAATCGGTAAAGGTGAAGGCTTGATCAGCAAGTAAAGTACCGATGTGAACTTCGATGACTCTTCCTTGGAAAACATTGTCACCAAATTGCTTCAACATTTGAGCTTGAGTGGCATGCACTACATCACGGAAATCCATGTAGCTTTTCATGTGACCTTTAAAGGTCACTTTTACAGACTCAGGAATAGGCATGTTCGCTTCGCCGGTGGCCAATGCAAGGGCGACGGTTCCTGAATCCGCACCAAATGCGACACCTTTAGACATACGCGTGTGAGAATCACCGCCGATAATGATAGCGCGGTCGTCCACGGTAAGGTCATTCAATACTTTATGAATGACATCAGTCATTGCGGGATAAATACCTTTAGGATCACGTGCTGTGATAAGGCCAAAAGCGTGCATGAAACTCATCAATTTAGGAATGTTAGCTTTTGCTTTGCTATCCCAAACCGAAGCGGTGTGACAACCAGATTGGTAAGCACCATCAACAATTGGAGAAATAGTTGATGCAGCCATAGCCTCAAGCTCTTGGCATGTCATGGGTCCGGTGGTGTCCTGAGAACCAACAATATTGACTTTAACGCGCACATCCGAACCTGCGTGTAATGCATTTTTAGAGGTTACACCAACGGCATTTCTATTAAAGATTTTTTCGACTGCGGTTAAACCTTGGCCTTCGATCGACGTTTCTTTTGAAAATGCAAATACAGCGGGTGCATCTACACCTAGTGTTTCGGCAGCAAATGTTTGCAGTTTCTTACCAAATACCACTGCATAAGAACCACCCGCTTTCATAAATTCTACTTTTTGTGGGGTAAAGGCTGACGATATGTCAACCAGTTCTTGGCTGCCGTTGAATAACGTCTTGGCTTTTGTATCAATAGTTAATACCGTTCCAGTTGCCACTGAGTAGGCTTCTTCTAAAACTGCATCGCCATTTTCGTCAACCACTGTCTTGCCATTTGCATCGACTTTCTTAACCCAATTTTTAAGATCCAGACCAATACCGCCGGTGACATCAACCGTCGTTAAGAATATGGGAGAAATACCATTTGTACCTGCTACCACTGGTGCAATGTTTATAAATGGTACATAGGGACTGGCTTGCTTACCGGCCCACAGTGCTACGTTATTCACACCAGACATTCTAGATGAACCTACACCCATAGTGCCTTTTTCGGCGATTAACATCACTTTCGCGTTAGGATGTTTAGCTTGTAACGCTTGGATTTCTTTTTGCGCTTGTGGCGTGATCATACATTGGCCGTGTAGTTCACGGTCTGCACGAGAATGAGCTTGATGACCTGGCGACAGTAAGTCAGTAGAAATATCACCTTCACCCGCTATATAGGTCACCACTTCAATTTTTTCATCTATTTCAGGAAGTTGAGTGAAAAAATCCGCTCTGGCATAACTTTCAAGAATATCCTTGGCAATGGCGTTACCCGCTTTAAACGCATCTTCAAGGCGACTCGTATCTGCTTCATATAGAAACACTTGCGTCTTCAACACTTTAGCAGCTGGTTTTGATACCGATGTGTCATCAGATAGAGCTAAATCTAGAAGCACATCAATTGAAGGTCCACCTTTC
>CAJQKX010000151.1 GCA_905479025.1 uncultured Paraglaciecola sp. | reverse complement strand
CATTAGCAGTTATGTTTAGATAGTAAACTGAGAGGTTCTTAATATGCACACACCGATACTTGTTATTTTTGTAGATGCTTTGCCATTCGATCGAGCGAGTCGTTTAAGTGAGGAATTGAAGGCTAAGACTTATTTGAAGTCAGTCCCAGGAGCCGGATACAGTATCAATGTTAAGGCAGAGATGTTTGCGGGATTGAAGCCTGATGACGTGGGTTATTTTTGCGAGTGGAACTATGATTCAACACGAACGACAAATTTTTTGTCAAGAGCTACTATGTCTTTTTTAGATTTACTTTCTCAAAAGAGCAAGTTGCTTAATCGTATCTTCCACAAGCTTATTACAGTCTTAAAAAAAGAAAATGTTTATGATATTCCCTATCCTCTTATACCTTATTTTAAAAATTCGGGCGTTACAGCTTATGAATTTTATTTCGACCGCCCTACATTTCTATCTGATGGGGAGTTTGATCGGGTGCTTTATAGCGAAGAGGGCGTTGACGATCGGAAGGTATTCGAGGTGGCTCTTAATCGTCTGAAAAAGGAAAAAAATAAGCGGCTGTTTGTGGCGACAGCGCAACTTGATGGTGTGATGCATAATTACGGAATGGACTGTGAAAAATATGAGGACCAGATAAGCTTGATTGAGAAGTATGCTGCTAACTTGATTAACGAATTTTTAAAAATTCATGGTGACGAAGCTCGATATTTTCTTTTTTCGGATCACGGTATGGCGCCAGTTTTAGAGGGCGTTGAATTTAATATAGAACAACACTTCGGCTCTCCGAGTCAGTTCTCATATATGTATTTTGTAGATGCGACTTTTTATCGAGTTTGGATAATCGACAAAGGGTTGGAGGAGGAAATGTTGAAGGTTTTCGGAGAATTAGATTGTGGTCACGTTTTGACAAAAAATGAACGGGACGATCTTGGTCTAAAAAGTCAAAAGCATGGGGATATAATTTTTATGCTTGATGAGTCGAAGCAATTCGCTCCTAATTTTTTCGGTAAGGATGTGTGTAAGGCAATGCACGGGTATTCCCCAAACCTAGAAAGTCAATTAGGCGTTTACTTGAGCAATGCTGAAGGAGAGCATGGTAAAAAGATTGAGGCTGTTGATATTTATAAGCATATTAAATCCTGCCTATGAGATTGTTTCATGCCTTCGTGCTCTTATTATGCTGTTTTTCTCTACTAGTTTATGGTGATGATGAACTAGTCGTTTTTTCCATTGATCCTTTTGATAACTTCCAAAAGCGATCTCCAATCGATGACGATTCTGCACTGCGCTTTTCACTCAATCCATTTATTTTGCCTGTTACGCAGTACCATGACGCTACGAATTTGGGATTCGAACCTGAAATAAGGCTCGAAGCATTTAAAGGCGAGACTTTATATGAGGGGTTGTTATTGAAATCTCTTGCTCCGGCGCAAAGAATAACTGTGGCCCTCAATTTTGATGCCAAAAGCAAGTTTGATCAGACAAATAGCGATGTCAATTTGGTGCCATCTTGGTTCCAGGCAGGCGCATCGACTACGTTCTCTCAGAAATTTAAGTATTTAACACATGAATTGCTTTTAAAGTCAGATATTGACGCGGATTTTTCTGATGCATGGTATCTCAAGGGAGGTAAGTGGCTTTACTCGGCTCCAGCAATATTAGAGCAAGATTTCGTTGAAACCATTATTGCCGAAAACGAAACTCGACGTTTACTATTAAAGATCAATGTACCTAGCACTCTGGATGCCGGAGAATATTACTTTCATCTGGACATAAGTAATTCCAGTGACCATAGCAATATCGCACGTGTTCCCATCCACATTACCATTCATGACATTGAGTTAGCAGTGAGGCTAAAAGAAAAATATTCCCTTTTTCTCTATACGATGCTTGCATTAGATCCCGAGGTTGGCCGCAAGAATACGTATATCAATGGCCAGAATAACCATGGCTCTGCCGATCTTCAAAAGCAAGTTTATCGTAGGCATTTGAGAGAGATCGCAGATAAAGGTTTTAACGGTGTGATTGTTACGGATTGGCGGCCAAAGTATGTAGAAGAAGTTTTGCCTCTTTTGGCAGAGGTTGGTATTCCGAACATAATTATTTATGGAAAATCTCCAGTAGAGAGGGGAAGCAAAATTGTAAAGACTGAGCTTGTGCAGTTATTAAAGTCGAAGGGTTTTAGAGCGATTTTCTATGGATATGATGAGCCGGGAGGGAATAAGCGGCTAGATGAGCAACTCGCATTTAACCGGAAAATTAGATCTTTGGGGGGTGAATCGATAAATGCTATTTTTTGGAATGATATCCAGACAACTAGAGAAGCTGTAAAGGCTCAAGGTGGAGACTTTGACTTTCTTACTATTAGTATGGGAAGTAATGGTAGTAAGGAGTTCCTTAATCGGTTGCCGCTCGATACCAAACCGGCTGGCGTGAAGTATTTAGCTTACTGGCATCCTCATGTCGAGAATCCAGTACGTAACAAACTTTTTATGGGGTATTGGCTTTGGGCTAGTGGTCTCGATGGGGTAACCCCCCATGCTTATTATATTTTGCCTCATGTGGCTCGTTATGAAGCTACACGGATAGCCAAAAAACGAGGTCGGCTTTCTCCGTTTAACGACTTTGCAATGTGGGATGGGCCCAATAGCCTGTTTCGTCAGCATCTATCAATCTATCCGCATAAGGGTGGAGCGATTTCTACTCTACAATGGGAGGGTATGACGGACGGCGTGACCGACTTAATTTTGGTTAATCAGTTGGAAAGGCTATTAGCTGAGGGCGGAGTGAGTTCTTGGAGGCGGGAGGTAGAGGTGTTGTTGAAGAAGATACGAACAGCTGCGCTAGTGAAAAATTCATCTTATTTTGATGCTGCCAAGACAAAAAAATATATGCTTTTGATGAGAGCCTGGAAGAATGAAATAAAACGGCTAATTGTAGAGTTTGAACATAAAGCGAGCTCAGGCGAATAAATGAAAAAAAAGATTAGGATATTATTAGTGGAGTATTGCACAGATCTCTCAGCTGGCGGGGCGCAACGAGTTTTTCTGAACATACTCAAAAATTTAGATGTTGAAAAATACAAAATCTATGCAGGATTTCCCCAGAATGTTGGGGGTGACTTAGATTTAGAGGTTCCTGATTATGTTGACGTTTTTCAGTATGATTCGAAATCGCCTGATCCATCCATAAGTAAATGGCTGTCCTATTTTTTATTCGTAATTTTCACCCCAATTACAGTGTTACGCTGGCTATACATAATTAGAAAAGAAAGAATTGATGTGGTCTATGTCCATTC
>CAJQKX010000150.1 GCA_905479025.1 uncultured Paraglaciecola sp. | reverse complement strand
ACAACAACCGCAACAGTGCTTACCATGACAATACTTGATGACAAAGGGTGAGTGCGTAAGTCAGTAAGAGAAGACCAAGAGAATGTACCGATTGAAACCATTATCATGACAGCAACTAATGCTGCCATCGGTATTTGACGTACCCAATCATCAAGAAATACAACCATAATGATCAGCACAAGACCAGCAATAAAAGTAGACAGTCGCCCTCTTCCACCAGACTTCACGTTAATAATTGATTGCCCAATCATGGCACAACCTGCCATACCACCAAATAGCCCAGCACCAATATTAGCAATTCCCTGGCCTTTACACTCTTTATTACCGTCACTAGTAGTATCTGTCAATTCATCAACTATGGTTGCTGTCATCATAGATTCAAGTAAGCCGACCACAGCCAGTCCTGCCGAATAAGGTAAAATAATCAACAACGTTTCCATATTCAGTGGCACATCAGGCCATAAAAATATCGGTAGGGTATCGGGCAGCTCTCCCATATCACCTACCGTCCTGATGTTTAGGTCTAGAGAAATCGCAACAATGGTCAACGCTACAATACACAGCAGTGGTGAGGGGATCATTTTTCCAATAGCGGGAATATAAGGAAAAAGATAAATAATGCCAAGTCCTGCAGCCGTCATCACATAAACATGCCAGGTAACATCGGTTAGTTCAGGTAATTGTGCCATAAAAATCAAAATGGCCAGAGCATTAACGAACCCCGTTACCACAGAGCGCGAAACAAACCGCATCAAACCACCCAGTTTAAGATACCCCGCGCAAATTTGCAGCACCCCCGTCAGTAAAGTGGCCGCTAGCAAATACTCTAAACCGTGATCTTTGACCAGCGTAACCATTAATAGAGCCATGGCACCGGTTGCGGCAGAAATCATTCCCGGCCTACCGCCCACAAAGGCAATGATCACCGCTATACAAAATGAAGAGTACAAACCCACTTTTGGGTCAACACCTGCAATAATGGAAAAGGCAATGGCTTCAGGTATCAGGGCTAATGCCACAACAATACCAGCAAGCACATCACCACGAATATTAGAGAGCCAGTCTCTTTTCATGTGTTCGAGCATGTGAATAACCTAATTTAAGAATTCTGTTCCAGACAGAAAAAGATGTATGATTTTGTTTAAAAAGTAGTCAATCGCGAGTCATGCGTTAAAGGGTATATCTAATGATGGGTTTACCTAAGGCAATATAACTGTTAAGAACAACTTCCCTGATTTAATTTTAATGCAAATAATACCGCTTTTGTAATTTTGTTACAAATATAGATAGTCCGCAGCAGCAATAAATTGTTTGTGCTATTAATCGACAGCCCTTTTAATTGCACAAACAGATAACACGGATCACATCAGCGGGTCCCAGTGTTTTGTGATTTTGCCTGTTACATCTCAATTATAATTCGATACAGAACATACCATCAGTTGTGATGACATCGTGCTATGTGCTATGTGCTATGTGCTATGTGCTACAAAAGATTATTCTTTGTGCCAGGCCAGAGTACATGTTTACCCTATTTTTTTGTGACCAGACCTATAGTTGATTTGATTCCCATTAATGTGTTTAAAACACATCTTTCGACCTTATCTGAGCCAATTGTTCAAGCAACAGGCGGCATTTTATTCTGATGTGTCAGCGCAACAATGATATAAAGATAACAAGTAATCAAAAGCGATAGTCATATATGAGTTTTTCTGCGTTAGCGTTAGATAAATCCCTAACAGATGCCGTTAGAGCATTGGGATACGAGAGTCCAACACCGATACAACAACAAGCGATCCCCGCCATTCTTGCGGGTAAAGATATTATGGCAGGCGCCCAAACAGGTACGGGAAAAACAGCAGCGTTTGCCTTGCCCATTCTGCAGCAGCTAATAAAACAGACTGGTGCTCTGAGGCCTATACGTGCATTAATATTAACGCCCACACGAGAGTTGGCGCAGCAGGTGTATAAAAGCATTCTAGGTTACGCCAAAAATACACAACTGAACGTTGCTGTTGCCTATGGCGGTGTTAGCATTAACACACAAATATCCGCAATTCACAAAGGTGTAGATATTCTGATCGCCACTCCTGGGCGATTGTTAGATCATATAGCTAAAAAAAACGTCGATTTAAGTCAGCTTCAGACCTTTGTTTTTGATGAAGCCGATCGTATGTTAGACATGGGATTTAAAGATGAAATTGATCAAATTTTAAATCGAGTACCAAACAAGCGACAGACCTTGCTGTTTTCTGCAACATTTGATGATGCTATTTTTAAATTGAGTAGAACCTTACTTAATGCCCCTACACTGATAGAAGTCAATGAACGCAATGCAGCCGCGGTTCAGGTGGAACAACGGGTATACACGGTTGATAGTGATCGCAAACGGGAACTGACGTCTTTTCTGATAGGTTCAAAAAACTGGCAACAAGTCTTAATTTTTACGCGCACCAAAAAAATGGCTGATGATCTAGCCAAAGAAATGTGTAAAGACGGTATCCAAACCCAATCTCTCCATGGTGATAAATCACAAGGCGCCAGAGAAAGAGTACTGGCAGAATTTAAACAAGGTAAAACCAGAGCGTTAGTGGCAACAGATTTAGCAGCAAGAGGGATTGACATCATAGATTTGAAATACGTGATCAATTACGAATTACCCTATGTTGCCGAAGATTATATTCACCGCATTGGCAGAACAGGTCGAGCCGGAAATAGCGGGTTAGCCATTTCACTGATGAGTCCAAATGAAGAATGGTTATTAGAGGCCATTGAGAAAGTGCTCGACAGCGTATTGTTACAACAATGGCTACCAGGTTATGAGCCTGATTTAACAAAACAAAACCATCCAGCCAAAAGAAGCAGTAAAGGTAAACATAAGCAACAAGCCAGAAACAAAGCACTGGGTCACAAGTCGCCAAAAAAAACAAG
>CAJQKX010000149.1 GCA_905479025.1 uncultured Paraglaciecola sp. | reverse complement strand
TGAATTTGGCCCGAGACTGGGCATTTGGCATAATTCAGTTCGTGAAATAATTGAGTTTATTATGAGCCTTAGGAATTATGAGCCTAAGCCAAAGTCCTATTTTGACCCCGAGAATGCTCTTTTTATTTTGAATGTTAGCTATTTAGACTTATCTAGCCGGACTCTAAATTGTCTGAAATCTGAGCAAATTAACACTATCGGAGACCTTGTAACATATTCGAAACTTAATTTATTAAAAATGCCAGCCCTAGGAAAAACATCTCTTGGCGATATTGAAAATAAATTGACATCTCTTGGCCTTTCTTTCGGAATGATTCCGAAAAGCCGAGACCAGGAAAACTCCAGCTCTACCTATGGACAACATGGAAGTATATGTGAAGTATCTTTAATCGGGAGAACACTCTACCCAAAAAGAATAACTATGGAAGACTGGATCTTAGACCTCCTACCTCCCAAGAGGCACGAGTTACTGGAACGGCTGATTGGCCAGCTGACCCTTGAAGCTATGGGAGATAAAATGAAAGTTACTAGAGAACGAGTCAGGCAGTTACAGGCTAAGTATGAACGTAATTTTCGTCAGCACTGGAATTTACACATACATGAAATAAATCTTCTAAACCTAGTTACATCTGAGCCATGCCATTTATTTATGTTACCAATTAACTACCCATATTTTAGCAATATTCATAAATATATACCGAATTCAAATTCTTTTTTTGCTGAGCTTTTTAGTGATCCTCTTTCAAAATATCGGATCGAATGGATTAATGGTGATTCATTAGTTGTACTAAAGGACCTACCTGAATTGGAGGAGGTAATAAGTACAATTAATAAATTAAATATAATTAGTGACTATGATCACTATTTAATGTCTGTTCAAAGGACAGACCTTCGAAACTATATCCCTGAGCGCCTAGAGGCACAGTTACCAAAGTCGAATGCAGGGAAGGTAAGTAAATATTTGCGGATTATATTTGATGATAGTTCATGTCTCATGGGACTTGCCGAGTTGAAATTTATTTTACTAGAACAGTTTGATGTTAAAGCCGAACCCAACGAAATAGGCAACGCAATCATTAAATTAGGCGATATATATAATTTCGGTCCGCACGGTTGGGGGCGAGAAGATATTTTTGCTACGTTAAATCAAAGTGAAATATTAGACATTGAGAGACTAATAATTCCCATGCTCAAAGCCAGTGAGGGTATTGATATCCATGCGGATGACTTACTAAAACGTATACAAGACTTTAATTTGCAATTTTTCGAAGGTCTAGACGGTAAATTAGATAAGTATCAACTCAACTGGCTACTTAAAAAAGTAGCTCTGACTAATCCAAAAATAAAATACAAAGGTCGTCTTGTATGGGGCTATGGAGGCGACACTAAGCGTAAAACTGTGATGGCGGTAGCCATAGACATGCTGCATCAACATGGAAAACCCTTGACTACTCGTGAATTGAAAAAGCTCATCTTAACGCAACGCTCGGTGGGGCAAAACTTCCAACTGAGGCCTACAAAGAGTCAACCCGACCTAATACAATTGGCGGCAAATAAATGGGGCCTGCGTAACCGAGACTTACCACAAATAACGGTTGGTATGGAAACATTGCTTATTAAAGCGATATTTAACCATTTTAAAATGGAAGGCCCTATTATCGATAGTGCACAACTCACTGAGATTATTAGTGGTGTAGGCATCGAAAAAAATTGCTCTTTTTTCTCAGTTTCAAGACTTCTACTGCGCTACACCTCAAGTAGTAAGCCTGAAAAATCGAAACCACTGAGAATGCACATATCTAGCTTTGATGAGAACAGCGTACTAGTTATTGATCCACAGTTTAAAGGGGAAATCCCCCTAATCTAGATAATTATATTTAGCGCTTTAGAGCCAGTTAAGCACTACCACCTCTCGATTATCTTCTCCAGAACCTTAAGTTCTGCCATCTTTGCTGGCACTGCGGAACGAATAGATCTTATTTTAGCCATAGGGTAACTGGTATCGGCAGAGATTGAGCCAGCTACAAAATCCAATACTGTATCTCCCTAAATCTAAATATAAATATCCATGAAAACTTTAAATATTTAAAGTCCGAGTATAACTAAACTTGGCATCTTCTAGTATTTGCTCGCCATCCCAGCGATAGGCCACAAGCTTCCCTTGTTTAGCCACAGAATAGTCTAAACATGCTACGTTTGAAGCAAGAGGACTAGGCTCGCCCTTAAGCCAGTAATGCCCTATAAAGCATGGTGGTTCTTTACTACCATATATTGGAATATTTGAAGGGATTGGAAGTTTTTCTGCTTCACCAATATCTAGCCCCACGGGCAGAACGACTTCTCCTAATTGACTAGTATTCTGTTTCCACCACTGCACCCTGACGGCAGTTCTAGGATTACCGTCTTTATCACAAAAGCGAACCCCTTCTGGCAGCTCACACTCAAATCCCTTAAGAAGTACTTCGATTGCTTTAAACGCTTTCGTGCCTTTGGTTGAAGCTTCAATAAGAGCTGAGCGATCTAGGCAGTGAGATGGGCAAAGCGACTCCATTGTTTGAATATGATCATGGTCCCAGCATGCATGCACAACCCGTAGGCCATCAATCTCTAACCAAAGGGGTAAGCTATAAAAGAAATCAAGAACTATCGACTTTTCCTCAGAGTCATCAGGGAACTCATTAAGAAATGCTTGATGCTGCTTCTTGTTTTTAGTTGTATGGGGCCTCAGGAAATGACCTTTATGTTTTGTATGGTACGCCAGCGCATTAAATTCATGATTGCCCATCACGGCCAACGCATTTTCCTGTTGAACCATATCCATCACGATCTTTAATGCTTGCCTATGCTGGACTAAATCCTCACCGCGATCTATGAAATCGCCCAGAAATATAACTTTTCTAGACTCATGAGCATAGCCATCCGATGAATCCTTATATCCTAGGTGAGTCAATAGATTAACTAGTGCATCTGCATGGCCATGAATGTCACCTATGATGTCATATGCTTGGACTTTCATTATTTAGACCTCAACTCCTAGTTAATCAAAATTATCTTTTACTAATCCTACTCAGCGCTCGCTCGCAGCATCGCTTCGGCTTCTGCATTCATACCTTTCCTGACTGCAAATATTTGACCATCAGGATCACGACGTGCAATTAGAAGATCATTCAAGAATAGATGGGCACCGGCAGAGCGCGTTGGCCCATTAGAGCTTTCTATACCGTTAATAAAATCCTCGGTCACTTGGGTATCAAGATGCAATAGTTCAGTAGCCATACTAGGAATCCTCAGCTTAATATTTTCAACTTCTCTTCCTGAAGCTCAATACGCTCCGATACTTCTATGTATTCCTTCGCACGATGTTTATAGGCAATCTTATGGAACTCAATGGCTCTTCGCAAACGTACTTTTTTATTGTAGTCACTCCTCAACCTAATAGTCATCTCCTGCTTCGGAGTGAGCTTACGACGGTGTTCACGGGCTTCTAGTTCAGTGCTTAGACTGATTACATTTGACGACATGGTTGTATAGGCCTCCTAGTTGTTTTCCTTTCTTTAAAATAGAGACTTGGAAATGGAGTTGTCAAGTGCTTAAATATTAGAGAAGCCATTACGTAGTAAAAGCTAATGAATTCAGTTTCTTTAGAGAACTATAGATCGATAATCCAACAGCCTAAGTTATATATCGACTACGAATCTAATAAAGCGGGGAAGATATATCTAGTTGGATTTCAATATAAAGATAGCTTCACGCAAGTCATAACAGACCCAGAACTTGAAGGACTGGCAACTCATTTACAATTAAAAGTAGCTGATCCTGTCGATCAAACCATGCAACTTCTGAACACGGCTATAAGAGATAACGCTGCTATCGTGGCATATAGCGAGGCTGAAAAACAAATTTTTCAGAATCTTTTAGGTGACATTGATATCACTCAATATCAGGACCTCGTGTACCTAAATCTTCTGAAAGCTACTAAATCTTGGATTAACAGGCACATGAAACAGGCTTTCGATGACCTGCCTCCATTTCGGAAAAATGCTAGCCTGTATAACCAACGGCCTATGCAAAAGTCGTTAGCTTCAATTATGCGACTAACTTCGTTTAATGCGCCGACTGATTACGCCCCTTTAAAAACTACAACTCGATTAAATACCATAGGGAGTGCTCTAGTAAAAAAGAACCAATGCTATGAAATACTTACTCCAATTCAAAAACGAAAAGGCACTCAAGCACTTAAACACAATGAGTTCGACGTTAAAGCACTGCCTATATTATTTGAAACGATTTATTCCAAGGATCAATCATGTTTTAAAAAGAGTTTAAAGCGCTGTTTCGAGTGAAGACCTCGAATGACCCACGCTACCCTTTTTCAAGGACGCCCGACTCAACATCAAACCGATAATCAACGATAGTCCCATCTTTTATCTTCTCAACAGCATCTTGTATTGTTTCTAGTGGCACACAAAACCATTCTTTTGGGTGATATGCTTTGCCGAAACGATCTGGGATTTCAATCTCCAGTCTTGCAGCTGCAAATATCTTATGGATGAGCGTCTCTAGCTTATGGCGATTAATATTGAATAACTCAAAACTAGCTACTAAATCAGCTTTTGCAAATAGAAAGGTAGGATCGCCCTCAGCGCCTAATAGCCGATGACTTGGTTCCTTACCAGTGACACCGATCTTATGAATATTGGAACGATTACCCTCAATTAATGGATGATCTGATTGGCTGCGACAAACATAAATCACACCACTAGCATTATCACCCTCTTGAGGTTGATCATCGAATAAAGGCCCCATACTGATATCAGTGATACGTCGAGCATTCTCATCATCATTAAGTCTTCGCTTTAGAGAGCGCATCAACTGATTACTTTCAACACCGTTGTCGAAAATAACACGCAACCTTGAATCCATTGCGCCGTTAGGTGCAAGGAATGACTCCCCTACTTCAGCGACATATAATTTTTGCCCCATCAGAATAAAAAAATTACCTTTTTCTACACTTACGTCTTTCTTATGAGGGATAACTTTCCTAACACCCGATTTAATATCATCTTGGACTTTTTCGAACAAGGGTTTAAATATATGAAAATCTCTACATGGTGTTCTTGTAGCAATATCCTCTGCAGGATTAATTTCAGACCTAGGCTTAACATGCCTTAGTGAACTGAGATCATTAGCAGCCGAAGTATTCAAACCAAGCTCTTCGAGCAAGGCATCGTCATCAAGATCTTCCTCATCCGTAATATTAGATATTAGGCTTTCGTTGAGAAGATCTTGGTGATCGCTGTCTTGAAGTAGTTCAACACACTCTGTCTGGCGCCGTATCTGCTCTAGACGCGTTGCATACAAGCGTTCAAATATATCCCCATCGTATGTAAAGGCCGGTTCACGACCATTTTCCTCAACAAACTTTTGGATTTCTTCAAAACCAGCAATAATTCGCTCTTCTTTAGCAGATAGGGTTGGCTTCTTTTTGGCCTCAACCTCAATACCAAGCTCGGCAAGTAGGTTGTCATCTTCTTCAGTAAATTTAGCCATTTTGCTTAGCCTCAGCCACCATTTGAGCGTAGGCATTCATGCCTTCTGCAATTCTCTTTTCCCAAGGGTCATTCGATGTGACTTCTGGTAGCCGACCTCTTTCTTTCTTAAATTTCAAAGCTCTTATAGCAAGCTCTTTTGCTTCTTCGAGGGTAAATTTGGCCTTCTTGCCAGCAATGATATTCCCGAACTGCCTCAGGCTTTCTTCGCTCATGGACTTAGCTAAGATGGCATAGGCCTCACCGAAGGGATTAATACGGTCTATAAAATCAACATCTAAGCTGGTTACATCCATAACGAACTGCCGTATTCCATCAACAAACGCTGTATTTGCTTTAGGCTCGGTTTCACCATCACCTGCCGATCCACTTTGCCCTTGTTCATTCATCGCCTTTTTGACTTGTTGAGTCATATTTACCGCTGCCACAGCATGCTGCCGGATGGCCTCTTGATCATCATCAGGTAGATCAGGATATTTGGTCGCAACTATTTTCCCCATAGCTACTTGAGTGAGCTCCTCGGGTACGACCTCAGTGTCAAATATACCCCGCTCCACCGTCCTAGTGTCTTGTGTAAAGGCTGCCACTAAATCATTGAGGTCATCTTTAACTATTCTTTGAGCCTCTTCGCTTTTTGGCTCTGCCAGCCCTTTAATCTCAATTTGAATTTGCCCTGTATCTTTATTTACACCGACATTCGTCTTAGTAGGATCATAACCACCCTCGCCATAATCAAACCCTTCTATCGGGCCACTTGTTGGTGCCTTAGGCGTAAAA
>CAJQKX010000148.1 GCA_905479025.1 uncultured Paraglaciecola sp. | reverse complement strand
TTTCGGATATGGCTTTAGGTAAAGCTTGTTGCCGGTAAACATAGCGACTAAACACTGCTGCTTGTGTTTGTGGCTGACCTTCGCCACCCATAGTGCCATAACACAAACGTCTACCATCCTTAAGTTCAGCAAATGCAGGGTTAAGTGTATGGAAAGGTTTTAATCCAGGTTTCAGTTGCTGAAGATGATCAGGCTGTAGACTAAATGTGGTACCTCGGTTATTCCAAACAATGCCCGTTTGTGGGGATACAACACCACTACCAAATTCCCAGTAGATACTTTGAATATAACTGACCATTCGGCCTTCTCTATCACAAGCACCCATCCATACTGTATCGCCTAATTTGCCAATATGCGGCCAAGGTAGCGCTTTATTAAGACGCACTTTTTTTGCCAGTTGATTGAGCTTTTCTTCTTGTAAATAACACTCTAAAGGCTCGGCTAAACGAGAAGGGTCGGTTAGCACTGCGTTCCGCACAATGAATGCTTGTTTAGTACATTCAACCAATAGGTGAATAAACTCGGCTTCAGTCTTTGCCTGATGTTGAACTTTATCAAATAATGCCAAAATGATAAGCGAAGCAATGCCTTGAGTAGGTGCCGGCAAGTTATATAATTTACCCGCAGACGTTTTCACGCTCAAAGGAGTGATCTGCTGCACTCGGTAATCAGAAAAATCGCTTAACTGAATAGGGGATCCTGTCGCGGCTAAATCTTCAGCTAACAATTTTGCAATGTCACCATGGTAGAAATCATCTAATCCATTGCTGACTAATGTTTTTAATGTTTGTGCAATTTTAGGTAGTTTAAGTATTTTACCTTTTTCTAAACGTTGTCCTTGAATCATAAATTGTTCAAAATTGACTAATTTATGCAAGTCATTAAAGGTTTTTTCACTGGCATTTTGCAAACTCTGGGTTACTTCAATACCCCATTCAGCCTGACCGATGGCAGGGGACAATAATTGTTCTAATTCGAGTGATGGTTGCCAGCTTTTACTGATATCTAATGCTTTACTCCAACCGGCTACCGCTCCAGCCATATTAAGACAGGCACGACCGCCGCGACTCTCTATATTATCTTGACCTGCATAGAAATTCAGGTTTGCTCGTTTAGCTGCAATACCACTTGCATCAATACCAACTGGTACTTTTCCGGGTTCACTAATTAGCCAAAAACCATCTCCGCCCAAACTATTCATATGCGGGTAAACAACAGATATTGATGCTGCAGCTGCAACCATAGCTTCTATAGCTGTTCCACCTTGTAGTAGAATGTTTTGACCAGCCTGATTGGCTGAATAATGTGGTGCAGTAAAAGCAATAGATTTCGATGTTATTTTCAATCTTGTGTTTCCCTTTGATATTTTCATCATTTTAATAATGGGTGTGCTACTTGAAGCATTCTCAAAGTAGATACGCCAAATAAATCAGTTTGGAAACCCTTAGACCCGTGTTGAGCTAAATTACACCAACAGGTTTTACAGTAACTGCTAAACAATAGGCTAATCTTTAATGCAAATAGTAGGCAACTATCTTCGATTAGTTGTAAAAAAACCTCGGATTTTTATTCAAAAGAAAATAATGCTTAAAAGTAATTCTTGTGAAAATAATTCGTTTATAAAATATTCACTTATGATGTTTAAGTTTCCATGTATTTGTTATCAATCCGGATGTTTAAACCTCTGATGCCCCCTTATTTTAGCTAATGTACATTGTTATATGATGAATATACTAAAAATCGTGGTGTTAAAAGGCACAACTATTTCTGGCGAATCTAGATTAAATGCCCTTTAAAAATAATGCTGATTCATGGAAAACTCACAATATTGAGGAGGTAGCAATTTCTTAATACTCGATTGTAATGCAGATTGAGTCTAACGATCCTAAAATTAAAGGACAGGCAACAAAAACATGTAACATAAGCTGGAGTGTTTCTTTTCCGCTTGAATTTTAGCTTTAGCTTACAATGTATATTTATCAATTAAGATTACAGTGACCATTGTGGTGGTTGAAAATTTTCAAGCGGCATGACGCTGATGAGTCTGTCTCCATTGGAATATACTCGATAACCAGTTATGTTAGTCAGACTAGTTATTCTTTAGCTTTCTGCCTCGAGTTAAACCTAGGACCAAGTTCAGGTTAGAATAATTTTTACTAAAAACACTACGGACCTAAAAGTAAATTTGCCGGATGGTTTGTAGATATGTTACTCAAAGGGCATAAACTTGATTGAATATGTACACCAATATTGGTTGGAGTTTTTAACTATTGCTAGTGTGCACTTGTTGGCCGTCGCTAGTCCTGGTCCAGACTTCGCCATCGTATTGAAACACAGCATTAGTTTTGGCCGAAGAGCCGCTATCATTACCAGTATTGGTGTTGGGGTAGGCATACTGATCCATGTTGGCTATTCCTTACTAGGTATAGGTATTGTTATAAAAACAACACCTGTGCTTTTTCAAGTATTGAGTTATTTTGCTGCTATGTATTTACTGTATCTAGGATGGGGAGCGATAAGGAGCTCTGCGCCTAAACACTTAAATAGTGTAGAGTTTAAAAAAACAATGCACATTATTTCTGATAATAAAGCCTTTATGGTGGGATTTTTAACGAATGGCCTCAACCCAAAGGCCACCCTGTTTTTTTTATCGGTATTTGCTGTGGTCGTATCGCCAGATACGCCCAATGCAATTAAACTTGGATATGGGTTATATTTGGCCGTGGCAACAGGTATTTGGTTTTGTGTTCTGTCTTTGTTTTTAAGTTCTAAAAGAGTCAGGCTGTATATTGCTAAAAAAGGTTATTGGTTTGATAGGGGTATGGGTGTTGTATTGATTTTGTTGGCGATAAAATTGGTTATGCCTGTATAGTGCGCTTTTATAAAGTAATGCCAAAGTGATCGTTAAATAGGAATTTAAGTGGAAGAACAAAAACAGTTTAAAATACAGGGTGGCAGCCTCGAAAAGTCACTCAAGGGCGAAACCCAATTAGATCTAAAAGCGATTGCTGAAGAGGCTTGGAATTTATCAAAAAATACTAAAACAGTCGTTTTACATGGTGTGTTATTATTGTTTTTTATTGCCATCGTATTTGCTTGGGTATTGCAATCATGGTTCGGCATATCTGATTTAAGTGTTGTCCCTCAAAGTATGATGATTTCACTAAAGGTCGCAGGTATTATTGTTACTACACCTATAATAGCTACTATGTTTTTGTTAGGTATTTCACATAGTGTAGGGATCAAGCCAAGATTTTCATCTATTCTTAAAAACGTAATGGGCTCTATTCTAGTTATTTTATTGGCGCTGCTATTAGCAGCAATGTCAGACGTTGGCTCTTTTGTTGGGTCACAGGTTAGTGTTTTGTTAGGTGTGGCGATGTTGTTTTATGTTAATCTTGCAACAGGTTTTTCAATCATGTTGTTGATTGAAAAAAGGCTAGCTCCGAGTCAATCTGTGATCCAGTCTTTAAAAGTGTTCCATAAATATTGGATGCCCCTTTCGGTGTTTTACCTTGTGTATTACCTGTGTTTATTTTTAGGTGCTCTGTCTTTAGGTTTTGCGTACATTTGGATTATTCCCTTTTTCATCAATATGAAAGGTATTTTATATCGTGAATTATTTGGAGTTAAAGTACTCAATGTTAAGTCACAATCAAACCCTGATGAGTCGATATTTCATGCGTGATGTTGTTAAAATATGTGTTGTCATAATTGCAGTTATAATCACCACCGTAACGTTAATTGTTTTATTACAGCAATCTAAAATTAAAGATGTTGCACAGGACATTATTAGCCTTGATGGATTGCACATACCTTCATTAGACAGCAGTACTAAACCGGTTCCTGTTTTTTCTGATTATAGTGATGTTATTGAGAAAAAACGCGCATTCTTCGCTTATTTACAACCTGAAATTCAAAGACAAAATGAAATTATTTTAAAAGAGCGGGAAATGGTATTTGCGTTACAAAAAATGATGCTGCAACAGCAAGATTTTAATCAGTATCAACAAGAGGTATTTAATCAGTTAGCAAAAAAATATCAGTTTTCAGGTGATAAAAAGTTATCTTTAGAGCAGACGTTAAAAATGTTAATAAAAAGAGTTGATACGATACCTGAGGCACTTGTTTTGGTTCAGGCTGCAAATGAGTCAGGTTGGGGAGCCTCAAGGTTTGCTCAACAGGGGTACAATTTTTTTGGACTTTGGTGTTTTAAAAAAGGCTGTGGTTTCGTACCTAAACAACGCAATGACAACGCAGTCCATGAAGTTGCAAAATTTAGAGACCTATCTCATGCGGTTATGACTTACACACGTAATCTTAATCGTCACTATGCATATAAAGACTTACGTATGATAAGACAAAATCTAAGACAGGCTGTCAAGCCTGTTTCTGCAAAAGCTCTAGCTGCTGGCCTATCAAGTTACTCTGAACGGGGACAAGCATACATAGATGAATTGCTCAGCATGTTGCGAGTGAATAGAAAACATATGGATACAGCGGGTTGAAAATAACACTATTTATATTAGGGCATATGATTTTAAGTACATATGCAATCGCAGACACGTTAGAAGTACAATATTCAAGCTTTTATAGTCATGTTAAAAAACTTGATGAGCCTGACACTAACGCATTAAGATTTGCCTTTGGATTTCAACATATTGCGGAAAACCGCCTTTGTCACATCATCCGTGCTGATATAGTTACGCAAAAACAAAGATTGCCATTGACGGTTGAAAACAATGAGCGATTTACTGTGCCCAAAAATAAAATTCTTAAGATGGCTAAGGCACAAGTGGTCATTGAGTTAGATGATCAGGCCAATCGATGTGATATGTCTGTGCAGTTAGAGACGTTACCGAGCTACCTGAAGACACACTATACTCATGATGATTTGTTATTATTATTTGATCAGTATCAGGCTTTTTTTGATGGGATGGGAGGTTTTTTGTCTTTTATGATGCCCTCTGCAGAGGGTTTATCGTTTCATTTTGACCGAGAGATAAATTTACCAGAAAGTTTACAACCTTTAATGAATAAAGAGGGAACCATAGCTTTGAGTAAAGCGCGGCTAATGCAAGCTAACGGGCTAAAATTACCACATAAACCGTTACGTATCACCGCTATCATTGAAAAATAAATGTTGAATTAATGCAGGGTGGTTTACTTGTCCCTGCATCTGATCATTGGATATTATTACATTATCCTTGAGAATAAACGTCTACTTGCACCTTTACTTCGACCGCGACGCATTTGAGAACGAAGCTCTGTTCTCTTGCTAGTTAGCCAACTGTCTCTATTCACATTCGCTTCAGCGCCTCTGCGATTTTCTTCCGTTGTTCTGTACTTACAAAATTGTTTATAAGCAGCCAAATCTTGTGACAACTCTTGAATAACCAACTCAATCATGATGGCATCATCCACATAACCTAAACCTGGAATATTGTCAGGCACTAAATCTTCTGGCTCACTAAAATAGGCAAGCGAAGTTAGAATTTCATTTTTTTCATCTTCTGGCATTTGCCATTCTGGATCTTCCAAAGCTGATATAAGTGTCTCAAGAGATTCCATTCTGTGTTTAACAAAATCAGGCAAATTAGCCTGTTCCATTTCCGCACAGACGGCACGTGCTTTTTCTAATACTTCGGCAGGTGGATATTCACTGGCTTTTTCCATAGCGGCTTTCATCATTGAGCGAAAGTGCTCTAAGTCGCTGTCAGAGAGTTCGAAACTAATTTGTATTGGCATGTAAAAATTCCTTTTTTTAGTTGTTAATCATATACCTTAGAGAGCAGCCGAGAGTCTGTCAATTATACTGTTTAAATATCGTACTTAATTATTCAGCACCTAATTGATATTTAATTTGGTCTGCAATTCTATATACGCTAGCACGGCCATGTTCAATGAGCTCTTTAGCTCGGTAAAATTCCATCATACCGAAATCACGAAGTTGTGGTTCAATTAGGATATCCGGCGGATCGCCAGCTAGGCGAGAGCGTGTGACTCTTGCAGATAGAATATCTAATGAACCTGTCATCGCATTGATGATCGAAGGGGCAGGAGGTATAACAATATGCTCAGTCCCCAATATACCTTCTGTTATTTGCTGTTCGATGTTGGCAGGCTCAAGTATTTCTAAACATGCTTCAGTTAAAAATTCTGGGTCTGTAATTAAATCTTGTTCAGTTGGAGTGTCCCCATCTTTTTTAAACCATTGTTGAATTTGTTGTTGACTACGTTTAAAAAAATC
>CAJQKX010000147.1 GCA_905479025.1 uncultured Paraglaciecola sp. | reverse complement strand
TCACTTAATAAGCAACACAATTGATCCCTCAAAGGCTATGGGAGACAGTATATGCAAATGACATCAGCAGAACTGACAGATTTAATGATAGACAGCTCACAGAACGCGGTAACCACCACCAAAGAATAGTTCAATCTTACCTTGGATGGCTCTGAGCAAAGCATTGATCTGGTGGATGATGTTATTTTAAGCTGGTTAGGCCGATATAAAGATCAGGCATTAGAAGAAAGCGCTGTGTTTACCATTTGTAATATATATGGTGCTTACATAGGTGAGATTTTTCGCAATAAAGTAGGTGGCAACTGGGCTTATGATGATTCCGACCCTAGTGCACCTTATGTAGTATTGAATTATGCAGGCAACACTTATGCATTTGCTGGTATTTGTTACCAACGTTTAGTCAATGATAGCAAAATCAGTGTCAAAGTTATTTCGAACAAGCACTAGCCAACAATCTGCATTAAGCGCTAAGCCCTGATATTTTATGGTAATGGTTTGGCTTTTGGCCCTATATGAGAAGGTTTTTTCCAATCCATTAACATCATTTGAGTGTGTTTATCTTTAACCAAAAAATACAAAGTTAGTAAATCAAGAAACAATGTAAAAGCAATTAACCATGAGAATTGCCAATACCCTATTTTCGCCAACATAATATGTAAGCCTAAATCAGCTAATACAGAAAAAATTAATAATGGTTTGATACAAGAAAATATCCAACACCTATCTGCTTTCCAAATTTCTTCTCTAAATCCCAAAAGAAGCAACGCCAGAAAAGCGGGAAAGGCAATGGCGAGGCTAATATAAAGGTATTGTTTTTCAGGGTAAAATAGTGCCAACATTTGGTCACTATTTTCTCTCACTGAAACCGAGCCAATTAATATCATCAAACTTCTGGATAAAAATGCGATACACACATATAAAGCTACAGCAGGCTTTACTCTTCCAGCATCATCGTAATATTTAAGAGGAAGTAACAGTTTCATTGTGAGAGGTTTATAAACTCATTGATGGCAGAAATAAAATTTATCATGCTTTACGCAAAACACTCCGAATTTCAGCTAAAACATCATCGACATCAGATAGACTGTTAGCTGAACGGTATACATGCATACTAGAGTGAATTTCAACCGTTTTTTCACTGTTTACCCTTAACCTTAAATCGTCTAGAGCTCTTTGAAATCTTGATAATAGTTCATTGGCTACCAACTCTTCAATATTCACCAAACAAACTATAAATTGATCGGCACCAACACGCCCAACGATATCTTTTTCTCTGGTTACCTGCTTTAGACAATCAGCGACTTGTTTCAGAGCTAGTTCACCCGCCTTGTGACCATATTTAACATTAACGGAAGTAAAGTTATTAACATCGAATAATGCCAGTAAGTTAACCTTGGTATCTTTGGGTACTTTTACCTTTTTAATTATTGCTAATACCGAGGGTTCATTAGACAGCCCTGTAATAGGGTCAGAGGCTAACTTGCGAAGATAACCTCTGACCCAAAATAGATATCCCAGAACTATTAAACCTAAAATGATGATACATGCTAATAAAATGACTTGTAAACGCTGCTCTTTAGCGTTGGCTGAACTGGTTTCTAAGCCCATAATCTCATTGTTAAAATTGGCCACCCCCAGAACACGGGCTGATGCCTGTTGTTTTTTTATCTTCTCTAACGAGATGGAAGAGTAGTTGTCAAAACTAATTTGCGCCGCTTCAATATTTCCCAAAAACAAGTTAGCTTTCACTAAAAAAGCAATATAATAAAGATGTTTAGACAACCTAGCAGGCATAGCTGAAGTTGAAGCATTTTGTTTTTGTAAAAAGTCATTAACACATGCTTTGTCTTCATCATATAAACACAGCGAAGCAACATACAATTCATATAAAATCTGCATAGTCTGGTTAGACGTTTGCTTTAGGAATACATCCCAACTCCGCAAACTCTTACGTAAAGACTCATAATCGTTTGTACGATATGCTTGGCGACTTTGGGCAAAATGAAACAAGCTATTACTCAAGGGTGTGTTAACTGTCAAGTTACGCTTACCTAACTCATCAATCATCAATTTTGCTTTCTCATAATCACCACCGCCAGAATGAGCGGTAATAATACTGATTAAGGTATTAAGTTGATGCTTCTCATCATATACATTTAAACCAATCTGGTAAGATTTTTGATACGCATCTGCAGCAAGTGACCGTTGACCAATAGAACTATATAATAAGCCAATATTATTATGAATATGCGCCAGCGCCTTCTGATCATCCTTCAATAAGTTGGATTTGAGTAATAAAAATAAACGCCCAAGTTTGACGCCAACATTATCAACATTCTCACAAACATTGATAATTCCTAACTGAGAGCTTAAATAAATATCATTAAATTTATTCTTAGCCAGTTGCTCAGACTTGCGATAAAAGTCACATTTTTCTGGCTTTTCTTGCACATCAAAAATAAAGCCTAATTGGTAATGCACATTGGCATAGCTCTGAGAGTTTTTGTCCATCAGAGGATCTGACAGCAGGTTTTCAAGTATAATTTGCGCTTCATCATTCTTACCAACACAGATCAACCAATGCGATTTGTGCACTGTAAACTTGATAAGCTGTTCCTGTAAAACACTTCGCGACCTTAAGTATTCATTGACTTGTCGCATAAATTTATCATCGGGACAGTCATAAGTCGCCACTTGGATACTTTGAATAAAATCGTCGATATTGTCCGCTAAAACACGTTGTGAATAACTAATAAATAAAAAGACAAAAAACAAAGTTTTCAAAATAAGGGGCATAGGAAATTTTGTATCTACTCTATATTTCTTTACAATAATTGTTTCCGATGTTTCTTTCTAGTTAAATTTGTCTAGAAATGAACAAAAACAGAATAACGATTACCCCCCACCCCACCCAAAAAAGAGTTCAGGAGTATTCCCTGAGCAATAATTAACGTGTTGATGTTTCATTAAACACAAGACCACTTTCTAACGCCTTATCTTCATGACAATGTAAAATCAAGCTGGAATTTTAGATGCATCAACATTTGTTAACGTGTTTTGCAAAAGCAAATCACCCGACATGAAAAAATGACAAAATCAATCCAAAATATCTTTTTGTTAGACATATCCTTCCCCCTTAAATAAATAGAACATAAAGCCAAAATTAATTGTCAATATTATCAATAGCTGATGTATAAAATCACTTTTTTATAGGAATACAAATGCCAATCATTGATTAATCTAATCAACCCTATCGGTGGTAGCCATATCTGCATGACAAAAATAATAGTTCATTTAAGGTGCTAGAACACAATTGATTTTCCACGACCATTTGCCTCTGAAGCGGCATCAATTTTACCGTCTATATTCACAATAACCTGCATATCACCAAAACGGACGCTACTCATGGTGTAACCCATTTTTTCTAATTCAGAAATCACAGCAAGATCGATTCCGTCATGGTAACGAATTACATTTTTTGGCAAGAGTTGATGATGGAACCGAGGTGTGTTGACTACATCTTCTGCACTCATAGAAAACTCCAAGGCATTTAGAATAGACAGATACACTGAGCTTATAATAGTGGTTCCACCAGGCGAGCCAGTTATAAAGGTTACCTCACCATTTTTTAAGACCATGCTTGGCGTCATAGAAGACAACATACGCTTTTTGGGTTGAATTTCGTTGGCTTGACCACCTACGGCACCAAATACGTTGGCAACCCCCGGTTTAGAACTAAAGTCATCCATTTCATCGTTTAATAAAAATCCTGCCCCCTGCACTACCACACTGCTGCCATATCCAAGATTAATAGTGGTGGTGTTCGATACTGCATTGCCCCATTTATCCATAATAGAAAAATGCGTGGTTTCTTCGCTTTCTTTTAGCCCTGGTTTAACCCATTCCGTCACTGAAATCTTATCTCTGGATACCGTTTGACTGCGCATCGCGATATATTCATCACCAATTAAACTATCAACGGGAACGTCGACAAAGTCGGGATCACCAAGGTATTCGGCACGATCAGCAAATACTCGCTTACCAATTTCTGATAATAAATGCAGGTACGGGGCAGAGTTGTGGGTAAGTTTTTCTTGATCTCGAGTTAATAGATCATACATTTTTAACCATTGTATAATAGCAATGCCTCCAGAACTGGGTGGCGGTGAAGTGAGTAATTGATATTCTCGCCATTTAGCACTCAGAGGTTCTCGTGACTTCGCTTCATAAGATAATAAATCTTGTTCAGTCACCAAGCCGTTTTTCTGACGCATAAAATCGCTGATTATTTTTGCTGTTTGACCTTTATAAAAACCGTCTCGCCCTTGATCACGAATACGTTTTAGGGTGTCGGCCAATTCTAATTGTTGAAATACCTCATTTGCTTTTGCTGCAGCGAAATAATCTTTGAAATTCACGTCAAAACCACGTTTTTCTAATTTAGCTATATGCCTTTCAATGGATTGTGCAAGTTTGGGGTGAACCTTAAATCCTTTCTCTGCTAGATTAAAAGCTGGCTGGACCAGTTCTTTCCATGGCAAAGTGCCATATTTTTCATGGGCTAACCACATACCTGCTACAGTGCCAGGCACGCCAGATGACAAAACACCTATTAACGACTGATAAGGGATAACGTCACCGTTTTTGTCCAAATACATATCCCTATGAGCTGATAAGGGCGCTTGTTCGCGGTAATCAATAAAGTCACTTTTTTTGTCTTTATATACCAGCATAAAACCACCCCCACCAATATTACCTGCTTCAGGTAAGGTCACAGCTAAGACAAATTGCGCAGCAATAGCAGCATCTACCGCGTTACCCCCTCTTTGTAAAATATCTTTGGCTATGTCTGCGCTGAAACTATCAGGCATCGCCACCGCTGCTTGTTTGAACACGGGTGTGGATGAAAGGGGTGCAAGGGGTGCAAGGGAGGTAAATTGTGCTTCATCAACCTGCTCAGAGCATGCAAAAAGAGTTACACTCATTAGTGTAAGAAGAACGTGGCCCATAATTCTTCTTGATGTTGTTTCAATAGGCATCATTGTTTCCTTAAAGTTTAAATCATTATTAAACTAGCGATAAAATATCCAACAAAAGCTAAAACGCCACCAAACAGCGCATAAGGCATTTGGGTGCGTACATGGGTCAATAAGTCACAACCTGAAGCGATTGAAGATACCGCAGTGGTGTCAGAAATAGGAGAACAATGGTCACCAAAGACTCCCCCTCCTAAAATAGCAGCTATTACCAGTGAGGGCGGCAATCCAAGTGTTTGGATCAATGGCACCCCTATTGGAATAAGTATCGCAAAAGTGCCCCAAGAAGTCCCTGTACTAAAAGACATCATGGCTCCTGCTAAAAAAAGCACCGGCACTATCAAACTGATAGGTAAATAATCTCCCACCATCCCGGCCACAAACCCCCCCGTACCGAGTTCTTTTAAACTCGCCCCTAGTGTTAACGAAAACAAGACTATCGTCACCAATGGTAATATTTCACCCATACCTTTGAAACCCGTATCGACTAATTCTTTATGAGTGTATTGTTTTGAACTTAACAATAAAATATAAGCAACAAAACACGCCAACAAGGTTGCGTAAAGTACAGATTTACTACCATTTCCATCTGCCAGATCACCGTTTCCTGTCCATAACATAAAACCAATCATGGATAAAATCATACTTGCCAGAGGCAATATCATAAAACGCGCCTTGCTAGCTGGGATAACAATCTGCTCCCCTTCCAACTTGACTAAGTTTTTTTCCGCCTCTTTCATAGGCCCATGAACTTTGTCGGCCAATATCGTATATAACACTAGAGCCAAGGCAATAATCGCATAAAAATTTAGGGGTACTGTGCCCCATAAAACGGACACTGCGCTTTGCTCAAATTCATAGTTGCTCAGCAGAGCAAGGATAAATGCGCCCCAGCCATTGAGCAAAATCAGGATACAAATAGGGGCACTTGTACTGTCGATAATATAAGCCAACCTTGCGCGGCTCATGTTAAACTTATCGAATAATCCTCGGGCTAAAATACCTGAGGCCAGCACACTGAGGTTCGATTCAATAAACACCACAATACCGGTAAACATGGTGAGTAAACCTACCTGCTTTTTACTTTTAGCCACGCCTTTGTTGATCAACATTTCGACTGTGGCAGCTACTCCACCTGAATAACGCATATAAGCTAGCATCGCCCCAATCAAGACGCTAAATAACAAAATACGACTATTCCCCGCAGAGGTAACAATTTCAATCACCCGCTCTACCGAGCCAATGGTACCGGTAAAGAATATTTCGGTTTTATTTTGATAAGCGAGCAAATACTCAGCTGACAGGATAGCCGCCAATAAAGCCAAAATGACTTCTTTACGCCAAAAGGCAATAATAATGGCAATAATAGGAGGTAAAATAGAATACCAATGCATACACGAACCTTATTTTGATGACACGTTTTTTATTAGGTTTTAAATAGGCTTTAAACAGGTTTAAGCCTATACGAGAAACACTATACAGGTAAAGCAGTCGTGTACTTAATTTGTTCAAAAGCTAATCGTGATGCAATATTAGATAAATCTACACCATTAACTAATTTTATAAATATATCAGAGGCTTGCATGTCTGCCACTACTACTTTGAACAGATAGTCATATTCACCGCTGATTCGATAAAATTCAACAATTGGTTTAATGTTTGAGCCTTCTTCATAAATTTTATAGTCAAACAGATTTATTTTATCCACTTTAATAAGCAAAAAAATATCATACCTAAGCCACTTTTTTCAGGAATAAGTAAATCCAGGTAGGCAATTTAATAGTTATGTACAAAAAGTATGGCTAGAGTTGGTTGGCAAGGCCAATCAAGACAATTTCTTAAAAGTGAGATGCAAACACATGGTGAATTTTTCGCTGAGCGTTGGAGCTTAAAAACGTTTGCATGCGGCGAAATAAATCCACGAGCTCAGCACCATGTTGGGCAACAAAGTTTGAGTTATTTATGGCAATCTCAGTTTCGTTGGCGGCGATAAGTTCACATAAATTTTGCAACATCTCAAAGGATACAGCTGATTTTTTAGATGTTATGTGGTTATAAAATACAGGTGTGTCGACCAGCCCAAACTGAGCAAAAAAAGCATGTCTGTCACAAGCACAGTAATGGTAAACGATATTTTCGGCATCATTACCAATTACCACTGCCACTTCTTCTCTTTTTGATAACTCAAATACGTTTTGTGCAAAAGCAGATGTGCCATAAGCAGCATGATATAACCCAGCATCTTGTAACACTTTGGATGCATTCCAAGCCTTCAAAAGACACCTTGTACCTTCAAGATGAGCAATGAGCAGACCATTTACGTGTTCAAATTCTCCAGCACTGAGTTCGATCAATTGCCGAAATTTTGCATCCATTTTTAATCCTTTTCCAACTTATCTAACCCAAACAAAATTTATACTCACTCATATAAGTCACGAGTGCAACAATGACAGTCACGTTACGTCGCGTTTCGTTACGTTACGTTACGTTACGTCAGCCAGTCTCTATTGTGAATTGGCATTTGCCAAATTGAATATGTTAGGCTTCTTATTTTGGGTGACTTATTATAAATAAACGTCTCAGTACTAATATTGAACATTAGTACAAAGTGTCAATAGCCAATAAGGCTTAAAATTCATTAATTTTTAATGGTAAAAAATAGTCAACATCAACACAATATTTGGAGTGAAAAATGCTCGGTAATTTGTATTTAAACGGTAACCTAACTCTTAGACTTGACTTTGAAAGTAGATCGAAAAAGTTAGCCGCAACATTACAAACACAAGGCATTGGTCAAGGTGATACTGTTGCTGTTTTAATGCGTAACGATGTTAAATACCTTGAAGTCATTCAAGCTTGTCGATACTTAGGCAGCTACTTTGTGCCTCTGAACTGGCATTCTGTTGCCACTGAAATTGAACACATTATTGAAGACTCTGGTGCAAAAGTATTGATTGCACATAAAGATCTGGTTCATCAGCTTAATGAAAA
>CAJQKX010000146.1 GCA_905479025.1 uncultured Paraglaciecola sp. | reverse complement strand
AATCCAAATTCAAAGGCTGACGTTTTTCACGAGCTTTATTGGCACTCTTGTAAGCTAAGAATAAATCATTAAGTGATTTTGCAAGAGGTTTGGTTGCATCGTCATAATTCCCATTAAAAGCATAAAAAACAAACACCCCAACAACACCCATGCATACATGAATAAATGTGGTCGACTCACTGCTGTGCTCAACGTTATATTTCTCTAACGTTGATGGTGTATGAGTAGGTAGATGGTTAACTAGAAAAATCAATAGCAGAAAAATCGCCGCTAGAGGAACGTAAAACCCTGCAACACCAAAACTATCAACAACAGACGGTAATACGGCGATGACAAGAGATCCAAAGGAAAGCTGCCCCACTACCCATAAACCAAAAACCCGATCAGGGTTGACGGATAGGTTGATGGAGACTAAACACACCGACATCAGTGTTCCAGTAGCCAGCCCTGTAATAAATCGAACCGCCAATAGCCATCCAAAAGAATCTACTGCCACGGTTACAAGTTGACCAAGCGCGGCAACAATTAACGCTATCAGCGCAATCCGTTGCCAGTTGATGGCTTTAACCCAAAAAAGCGCGGGCAGCGTTGCCAAACCCATTCCCGCCATTTCACTGGAAATAAGATAGCCGCTGTGTTGCGGCGTTAGGCCGAGAGTCGAAATAAAAATAGCAACCAGTGCAGGTGCCGCAAGCAACACAATGGGAACAACCGAGCTGATAACGATAATTGCACTCAAAGTTACCAGATTATTTACGTCAATATCATCTTTTTTGTTACGCATGTAATAGCCATTAAAAACGTGAAAACCATTCAGAATATTGCTATGTCCAATCCACTTCACTGGACCCGTGATCTAAACCGTCCAACAACGTATCGCTGTGTTACCGTTGGAGAACAAGCGGCAGAGAATTTATCTTCGTTGTGCCCACCGGGTGCACTAAAATATCTTTATCACTACAAGCGTCATCAGCAGAAGTAGTAGTATGAATTCCATAAATTCTTGAATATTGACTCATAAAATCAATTGCCAATGTCATAAACCAAAATTTCTTAATTACCTTTTTTTCAAGTTGGCCAAAAGTGCTTCGGCCTCCTCAATAGCTATATTTTGATGCGACTGCAATTCCAGTCCACCCAAGGCAACCATTACTTCATAAAAAGGATCGACAACCTCCGTTTTTATGCCTGATAGTTGTTCAACAACGGCTAAACCAAAGAAAGGCACGGTGGCGGGGTTATAACCACCTTCATGACATAGTACCAAGCGGCCATCGCAGACACTATCAGCCACTGCCATTATTTTCTTCGTTAAGCTTCGATAACCTTCACTGTGCATTTGCATCCTACCCAATGGATCATGAGCGCCAGCATCAAAGCCACAAGGTACGATAATCAACTGTGGCTGATAAGCTAATAGTGCCGGAATAACCACTCGGTCGAAGGCTGCCTCATAGGCGCCAACGCCGCTACCGGGCGGTAGCGGAATATTCATATTAAAACCTTCACCAGCACCCGCACCAATCTCAGACAAAGACCCTGAGTCAAGAGGGAAACAGCGGTCCTGATGAATAGAAATTGTCAGCGCTCGTGGGTCTTCCCAAAATCCTGACTGTGTACCATTACCGTGATGCACATCCCAATCGACATAGGCGATACGCTCTAAACCATGAACTTCCATTGCGTGTAGACCGGCAATAACAGCGTTGCCAAAGCTGCAAAATCCCATAGCAGTATCGGCTAACGCGTGATGCCCTGGCGGGCGTACTAAGGCATAGGCATTGTTAACCTTCTGCTCGATTACTGCATCAACTGCACTGATAACCCCACCTGCCGACAAAGCAGCTATCTCATAGGAACCACGACCTATGGGAGAAAAAAAACCGGCATCGCCACCTTCATTGGCACTTAGCTGTTTTACTCTGTCCAAATGCTCTTGTGTATGGAAACGTAATATTTCCTGTTCAGTCGCGGCGCGTGCTTCTATGTCCCGCAATTGAGATAATAAACCGCTCACCTCTAACAAATTCCGAAAGCGGCGCTTTGTTTCTGGATTTTCAACGTGCTCTCCAGGCTGCACAGGATTACCATAGGGCATGATCGAGGCATAATTACCGGTGTTATGCCACAGATAAATTTCATGATTTACAAATCCGGTATTCATCACTAAGTCTCCAAAGAAAACCTGTTTTCTAAAAGTAAAACCCTCGACAAAAGGCAAGGGCCTTCATTTTTTAAGCTGTTCAAAGCAATTACTACTAATCTGGCTCGCTGGGCATTTCTCTAATCATGATGCCGAGTGAACCAGATACTGACTCACACGTTAAAACTTGTACACCAGATCTACACCATACTCGCTACCTATCGAATAGCTGGAGTAAGCCGATTGAAAGGCCGGGATATACCATGAGAATTGTTCATCCTCATTGTTACCAATATTTTTACCCCATGCAGAGACTTCCCATTTTCCACCTGCTCCTAACAGGCTCAGGCGCAGGTTAATCGTGTCGGTGTCTGATACATGCGTCCTCTCAAAGTTACCCGGTTCGCTGTATACATCATCCTTGTAACTATATTCCCCACGGATAATGAGATCGGCAGACTCTAACGGCAGCACATATTTTGCTGAAAGGTTATAGGTGAGGTCAGGTACATAAGACAGCTTGTTCCCTGCACAGTCGATTTGTATGAGCTGGCCGTCAATCACGCTGTTGTTTGCGGTCGTACTACATTCATCGAAATCAGTATATTCCGTATCCATCAGACCAAGGCTTAGCCCTAGCTCAAGACGCTCCGTAGCAAGAGCAGTAATTTCCAACTCTGCGCCAGTAATTTCTGAGTCTGCGTTACTGATCTGGAAGCCGGTGCCGCCAGAGGAACTTGACCCCAAACGTTGTACTTGCTGATCATGGTAATCAGTAAAGAATAGAGCGGCGTTGAGTCCCACTCGGCCATCAACCAAAGTTGATTTAGCGCCTATCTCATAAGATATAACAGTCTCTTCATCAAAACCTATTTCGTCATTGGGTACAATATCAGGGTTAAATCCGCCGCTCTTAAACCCCCGGCCAACGGAAGCGTAGTAGCTAACATTTTCAGTTGCGTAGCTTAGGCTGATATTG
>CAJQKX010000145.1 GCA_905479025.1 uncultured Paraglaciecola sp. | reverse complement strand
CCACTGATTAATACGCTAAAGTCGCGCTTGGCGACACGATAAGCTTGATCAAGTAATTGTTCCATTTGCATCGAACGGGTAATGATTTTTTCGCACCACTGTCCTTTTTGAGCACCTTGGCTTTGACTCACCGCTTTTTTCATCAAACTACGCAAGTCATCATGATCTATTGGTTTAGTCAAAAAACCAAACACACCTCTTTGGGTCGCATCAACAGCATCTTGAATAGTTCCGTGGGCGGTCATCAAAATAACAGGCACATCTTTTCCAAGCCCAATTATCTCTTCAAAAAGGCTTAAGCCGTCTAATCCCGACATGCGTAAATCACTTAATACCACGTCAAAATTTTGGGTGTTAATTAACCTTAATGCTTCTTTTCCACCGCCAGCACTTTGCACATTATAACCTTCTCCTTTAAGCCTAATAGCCATTAAGCATAATAAACTTTCATCATCATCAACCAACAAAACATTAGATTCTGATATATTCGATTGACTCATTGTTTATCCTTTTCGATACCTTGGATGATAGATGTTTCTATATTGAGCAACTGGTCAATTTGACTTTGTTGTTTTTTTAATAATATTTGTTGCTCTTTAATCTTAAACGATTGTTGAGTATTAATTTTACTCAACGTCACTAACGCAGACTCCCGTTCTAAAAGGTCCTGACTAGGCTGATAGAGTGCTATTAAAATAAAACGGCGCATATGTTGACTTAATTTTGGTAAAATTGACTCAACCCAACCTTGTGCTACAAACGATCTTGATATGGTGTACTTTTACCTTGGCTAAGCAATATTTTTTTCAATACATCATCATCTTGTTCAGATAATGTATCTATTTGCTTTTTACGTTCGAGCCATGCGATACCTTCTATCTCATACCAAAACCTTAACCAATATTCAATTTCACAAAAATTCTCTTGTGAAGCATTATTCCAAACACAAGCAGGTTCACTTTTTAGTACTTCATGGCTGGTTTTGGATGTTTTAAAAGACTTCGGTAACTCACAACTGTTAAAAACAATTAAGCTGCTGAATACGACTAATAATTTTGATTTCATATACTCGCTTCTTTATTTGGGATCTTTACACGAATACATACATCTGCATAATCCACTTCTACCATTTCGGCTTTTCCAAACATCATTCTGGCACAATCGGCGACTATAGATAATCCAAGTCCTGAGCCTGTTACTCTATCATTTCGCACGCCCTCACCCCGGCTAAAAGGCTGAAATAGGACATGACGTTGCTCAACAGCAATTTTTTTACCACTATTGGCGAAATCCAGTACCTGCATATTATTTTTCTGATAGAGACTTATAATAATGGGGCTGCCTTTACTACCATGGGCAATGGCGTTTGACACCAAATTATCCAAAATTCTTCTAAACAACTTCTGGTCAGCAAAAATTGTAGATAATTCTATTTTCATATCTATTTGGTTATCATGTTGTTTAATAGCCAAACTGTTTTCAGTCACAAATTCCTCAATAAATATTTCGGTGTTGATCCTCGAAAATACGGGTTTAGCTTGTTGAAGTAACAAATTGTAATCAAGCAGCTGTACGATAAGTAAATTTAACCTGTCTGTGCTGCTATTCAACAGTGATAACACCTCTTTCTGATCAGCATTCAAAGGTCCTACAACTTGCTCTGTCAATAATGAACAACCTTCTTTAATACTTGCTAGGGGGGTTTTTAACTCATGGGATGCGTGACGCAATAAAGCATGACGTAAATTTTCTAATTGAATTAAGCGGCCTGCTAATCGGTATAATTTCTGCTCTAATACAATTAACTCTTTTGGACCAGAAGTGGCAATTACCGGTAAGGTATCTTCCTGTCTAGACATAGCGGTAATGATGCGTTCAAGCCTAGTGACAGGTTTTAATATTGCCTTAGAACCAAACATAATTAATAAAAATGAAGCACCTAACAAACAGGCGGTTAACCAAAATTGTGTTTGCTGGACCGAACTCACATAAAACTGTTGATCTTGGATCCTCTTGTCAAGACTGAGATCAACTTGTGCAGCTAAGTCATATAAGTTTTGTTTAAATTCAGCTAATTGCGCATCCAACAACAATTGATCTTCAGTACCTGAATATTGGTTAATCCAATTAATACGCTCAATTAAACTGTTACAGTTTCTTTTTCCCAAAAGCTGTTCACAAACCGGTATTTGGTAATCAATAAACCGCTGTGTTGATTTTTCAATCAAAGGTTTAAGCGCATCCTTCTTCACAATATGGTATTGGCGAACTAGTCGCTCAATATCAACAGACAAACTTTCCATTTTACTGACTCGTCTAACAGTGTTGACAGAATATTCAGCCTCATTCGTGGCAATTTGACCAATTTCACTTAACTTTATTTGGCTATAGCCGACCAGCAAGGCCAAAGGCACCAGAACAACGACAAAACTAATAAGTGTTAATTGCCGTAGAGAGCCTAGTTGCATGGAAAATCCCATTTATATTTTTGATTAATCGTGGCCCAAGCGTAATAAAAAAGTTTGAACAAGCCGATTTTTACCATTTAATCTTTAATGAGACTGCCTAATATTCTTTTCTTTCGTCAGTGTCACTTTCATCTTATCAAGTTCAATTGAACTGATATATCTGTTGCTATCTATATCTATTTCCCAGAATGAGGCAATAATAGCAAGGTTTCCAATAGCTCCCTTAATTGTTATTTGACCATTTTGATCCATATCAAGCTTTTCTATCAAATCAATATTAGCCCATGCTAATTTTGATATTAAGAACTGGAAAAATGAGACAACGACACAAACGAAGCAATGTAATCGGACCTTTTCACATCACTTTCATCCTTTGCTAAATAAAATCTGATAACACTATGAACAAATTGTCGAATCTTATTAAAAAAGGCATCTATGCCAGCAGTGATATAAATTTATATTCGCATCAAGAATAATGGTGCTATTAGATGCAAACGCCATCGTAACCAATAACAAGACCCGCCATTCACCACTACCCTTCACCACACCCACTGGCCATGGCTGCTACCTGAGAAACCAGCCAGGTTGAATGTGATGACTGATTAGCCCATTACATGGTTCGTGCCAATAGTTTATTTTATATATATTTTAATGAGTTAAAAAAACCAATTGGATTTATGAAAAGGACCTACAATATCTATTAAATAATATGTCTTAAATTTGAGACACTAGTAGCGAAATTTAAAGATATGTATTTTAAATCATATAGTTAAAGTGTCTTTTATTTAAGACACCAATAAAAACCATACACGTTTATTGAAAATAGGAGGTAGATAAACCAGCTTAATCAGGCTTGATTGACAACTTGCTTTGAATAAATTGGCTATGTGGTATGTAAAGTAAATCGGCTATTTTTCTTATGGTGTAATCTTCATCAGGACTGAGTTCATGATCAGCATAGGCAATTGACCATAACGAATCAAGAACAGCTCTTTTCTCGTCTGCGCCATAAATAGCATTTATGACTCTTGTAAACTGTTGGTAGTCTGCTGCTCCGTCTGCTTTGGATTGACTCAAATGGCAAAGAGTTTCAAGCTCGGTCCCACTCAAAGAAAAATGTGTCTGAAGTTGCTTGCGATAACTATCTTGCTCTAGTTTTTCAAACTTATGGTCGGCTCGCATGACTTCATATAACAGCACTGCTGTCGCCAATTCGATTGTATGCTGACTATCATTTTCCTCGATTTCTAAATAACGTTTGAACCACTCTTGGATATTGGCAATCATACTACCTCACTTTCCCATTATTATTGATTGACTGAGGGCTAAAGCTGCTTCATAAGCTGACTCTATAGAGGTACCAAAACTCCAATCGCCCCCAGCATATAATCCATACTCGTGTTGATTCAATATGCCTAACGGCTTTTGCCCCACGCGAGGTCTTGCATAACGCCAGTAATGCGCATAAGTATTCAAAACTGACTTATCAGGTAAATTGAACAATTCGCAAAGTCCCTTAGTGGCAATAGATATCGCTTTGTCTTTGCCCTCCTTGCCTAAGTCATCTGATAAGTTATTTGTGAGTTGAGCCACCCATATTTCGCTTTCCCCTCCCGTGTTGGCATCAAATACTTCAGGTCGTAATGGTTTGCCTGAATCCCGAACTAGAGTATGTATAGATTGGTTTTCTAAGTAAACTAAATCAACATCTGAGACGACCAATTGGTCTAATTTAAAGGCAGTCGACCAACAACTTGTCCAGGATTGCGAAAAGTCAGGCAGCTTTAGGGATAAATCAGATTGTTCAATTAACACCTTAGTTTGCGGCCAAGGAGCAGTTAAGACTACTTTATCAAATAATTCAGCCTGCCAAAGCCCATTTGACTGAAGTTGCCATCCTTTACCAAAAATGTAGCGAATTTGGCTAATTAAGTTATTGGTATGCAAGTTAGCATTTTTTATCCAGTGTCGACATGCAGTGCTCATTTTGCTGTTAAAAACGTAATGATTGTTGTTACTGACAAAGTTTTCTAATGACTGCTTAATGTCCGTATTTTGATTCGAGACAAATATCTTCCTAGGCCATTGGCTCACAATATCTTCATCACTCAGTCTTTGCATAAAATCTATAAAGCCAACTTTTTGGGCAAGCATAACAGTGGCACCTAAATCACACTGTCCCCAATCGGTTTGTTTTGTACTAGCCCGTCCTCCACAGCCGCGTGACTTTTCAAAGATACTGACATCTACACTTTTTGACTCGATAAAATTTGCCAACAAACAACCCGTAATTCCAGCTCCTACAATTGCAACTTTCATACATCATCACCGTTATCTGTAAACACAATAAGATGTTCCAAGTCTAAACGGATGCCTATAAGCTCATTCATTTGGTGATCATGATGACTCAGTGCCAAACACAATACCCTAGGATGGCTAACGTATTGCAATTCTAGTTGGTACATAATATGCGATCCTTTAAATGATCTATCCACCACTTTTGCTAAAGTCTTACTTTCATCATCATGAATGATGTCGTCTGGGCGAACTAAAAATACAACCTTATCACCTTGCTTAAATCCACTATCAGGGTTGATCGGGAAGACGCCTAAACTGCTATTTAACCTAATGTTGTTATCAATTGTTGCAGACAAAAATACCCCATCACCAACAAACGACGCCACAAAACGATTAGCAGGACGATGATAAAGCGCGTAAGCATCTGTCCATTGCAATAAACGTCCTTCGTCGATCACACCTATTACATCAGCCATAGCAAACGCTTCGTGTTGATCATGGGTAACCATAAGAGCGGTGGTATTTTCGTGTTTTAAAATTATTCGGAGTTCTTTGGCTAGCTCATCTCTTAATTCTGAATCTAAACTAGAAAAAGGTTCGTCTAACAACAATAAATCAGGTTTTACAGCTAAAGCTCTCGCTAAAGCAACACGCTGTTGCTGGCCTCCTGATAGAGCATGAGGATATCTATTGTCGTAACCAGATAATCCCACTAACATCAGTAATTCAGTTACTCTTTGACGCTTTTTTGCACTGCTTTGATGATGCAAACCAAAAGCTATATTTTGCGCCACAGTTAAATGAGGAAACAACGCATAATCTTGGAATACCACAGCCACTCGGCGTTTTTCAGGTTCCAGGTGACTATACAGAGAGCTCACCAACTTTTTACGTAAGCATATTTGTCCTTCTGATACCTTCTCAAATCCAGCCACTGCTCGCAAAATCGATGTCTTACCACATCCTGAAGGCCCTAGCAAACAACCTATTTGTCCAACGCCTAATTCAAAGGTAACGTCTTTAACGGCCTCACTTTTTTGATAAGCAACGGATACATTATTGAGACTTAACATAAGTTCCTTAATTGTCATGTGGGCTATGTGGGCTAGATTTATCCATCAACAACGTCAATAAAATAACAGGTGATATCCCAACACTGACAATAGCTAAAGCAGGTAATGACGCGTCCATTAAGCGTTCGTCTGAGGCAAGCTCAAATGCTCTGACTGCCAATGTATTGAAGTTAAATGGTCTTAAAATCAAAGTAGCGGGAAGCTCTTTCAACACATCCACAAATACTAACAATAAGGCACTTAGTACGCTCGTTTTCATTAATGGCACATGAATGGTTCTGAGGATCTGCAAAGGTTTATACCCTAAGGAACGTGCAGCATCATCCATACTAGGTTTAACTCTAGACAAACCTGTATCAATGTTATGCATTGCAACAGCTAAAAAACGACTACTATAAACCAAAATCAGAGCAAATAATGATCCTGAAAAGACTAATCCAACACTTATGTCGAACCAATTCTCAGTTAACGTATTTATTTTTATATCCAGCCAACTTAGCGAAATCACTGCACCTATAGCGATAACGGTTCCGGGCACTGCATATCCAAGATTAACCACGCCTACTAGAAATTGAATCGGCTTAATGGGATTAAGACGTTTACCATAAGCAAAAAGAAGTGCCAATATCACTGCTGTTATGGATGCGATGGCTGCCAAATAAAAACTATTCCATAACAATAACCAAAATTCACTGGTAAGTTGTTTGGAGTATGTGATTGACGCCCATTTTAATAATTGTAAAACAGGTAATATAAAACCAAAAAATACAGGTATAACACATACAAATGGCACGCAAAACGCTTGACTACCTGTTAATTTTTGCCTTGTGACTTGCTGCGCTTTTTGTCCTTGAAAATAATAGCGAATTTTGCGCCTAGACAGATATTCAAGAATAAGTAACAGCACCACAAAACTGGTCAACATAGCAGCTAATTGTGCGGCTGCAATACCATTACCCAAACCGAACCAGGTCCTAAAAATACCAGTAGTAAAAGTACTCAAACCAAAATATTGCACCGTGCCATAATCAGCAAACGCTTCCATCATTGCTAAGGCCGCCCCCATTAAAATAGCAGGACGAGCCAGAGGTAACACCACTTTAAACAGGTGTTTACTGGGGGGAACGCCTAGGCTTCGTGATACTTCTTCAAGGCTAGATGGTTGCTCACTAAAAGCAGTTCTAGCTAACAAATAAACGTAGGGGTAAAGCACCAAGGACAACATAATAATGGCGCCAGTCAAAGAGCGAATATCAGGGAAAAAATAATCACCATATTGCCAATGGAATGTTTCCCTTAATAACGTTTGGATTGGGCCCGTAAAGTCCAATAAACCTGTGTAGGTATAGGCAATAATGTATGCTGGCATCGCCATTGGCAACAATATCAACCATTGTAATTGTTTTCGACCTGCAAATTCATACCTTGCAATACACCAAGCTAATACAGTGCCAATCACGATGACTAAGAAACCAACACCAAAGGCCAAAATGAGAGAGTTAACAATATAATCAGATAACACGGTTGAGGATAGATGTTGCCATATTTCAGTTTGAGGAAAAAAAACACTCACAAAAACTAGGCCAAGTGGTGCCGCAAGTATAATGCAGCCTAAGGCGATGGTTACAAGCCAAACGTTGAACCAGCTATAGAAACGGTTTATGTGTTTCATTAACTGATTTATTTTATTAAGAAAAATTTAGGAATATTTATGCTTACTTCCACCCAGCACGGTCCATCATCTTAACGGCTGCTGCATTTAACTCACCTAGTTTACCTAGGGCAACTTGTTCAGCTTTGAATGTGCCAAATGACTGAAGTAGTTCACTCCAAGCAATATCAGGTAAAACAGGGTATTCATGGTTAGTGGTGGCATACCATAGCTGCGACTCTTTACTGAGTAAAAAATCGATTAACTTTAATGCAGCGTTTTTATTTGGTGCATATTGGGCTAAAGAAACGCCAGATATATTAATATGCGTGCCACGGCCAGCTTGATTTGGCCAAATAACCTTTACTTTTTTAGCTTGCTGTTGGGTTATTTCATCCTTAGAACTCAACATACCTGCAAGATAATAAGTGTTAGCTATAGCAACATCGCAGAGCCCTGCAGCTAACCCTTTAATTTGATCTCGGTCACCACCTTGTGGATGACGAGCAAAATTGTTAACGAGACCGTTAACCCATTCCTGGGCTGCGGATTCACCCAACTGAACAATTAGCGATGCCACCATAGATTGATTATAAATATTACTCGAACTGCGAATACACACTCTCCCTTTCCATTCAGCACTAATTAAATCTTCTAAGTTAGCTATTAATTGAGCATCAACCTTATCTACAGAGACCATCATAGGCCGAGCGCGCAATGATAAACCCAACCAATGCCCCTGCTCGTCACGAAAATTATTTGGCACCGTTGCAATTGCAGCCGATACCGATATAGCCTGTGTTAGCCCTTGCTGTTTAGCGCGGTATAAGCGACCTA
>CAJQKX010000144.1 GCA_905479025.1 uncultured Paraglaciecola sp. | reverse complement strand
AATTATCGCGTCCGACAAAGTCAGCGGTTGGGATATAATTGATGGTGCCATCAGCATTTATGGTCAAGGTGCCGTTTTCAGGTTGGCGTATTGGGGCGGTACTAATGGTCAGTGTTTGGCTTTCTAAATCGCTGTCGTTGGTGAGTACGTTTTCTATGAGGGTAGTATCTTCGTCCATAAAGTAGTTATCGTTGCCTGCGGTTGGCGCAAAATCTTCTGCACCACTAAGCGCCGAAACTTTCAACGTTTCGCTAAAAGCACTTTCACCAGAGCCGTCTATTGCGGTGACCGCAGTAAAAAAAGCCTTATCATCTTCTTTGCCGCTTAAAACCTTTTGTGGATCCCTAAGTGCCAAAAATGCTTGTCCATCTGCCAGTGCTTGATAATTCTCGTGAGTTACCCCGGCCTGCGAAGCAATATAAACGTTGTAACGCAAATAATTATTAAGGGCATTCCAAGAAAGTTCGATATTGCCCACAGTACGCTTCGCATTCAGCCCTGTGACAACTGTTTTGTTCCAGATAAAACTAACGTTAGTCAAAAATGTTTTGTTGCCTTGCGTGTCTTGCACCCACAACTGTAGTTGTTGTGGTCCGGAGCTTTGGCCATAATCCAGCGGATTAATGCCGGTGACCGTGCGGCGATAGGCTACCCCACAATCAGTGGCGCAAAGTTCCAGTGCCTTAGTGCCCCCTGCAAACCCAACATAAACGTTATTGATACCGTCTGGATCTTCTAAATCTACTGAAATAGTCACATTACCGGTTAATGATTGGTCAGCCAAAGGTAAACGAAACACGCCTGTGGCGTTGGAAAACGAAGCTGATTGAACTTGAGTGGCCTTATAAGCCTTGTTTTTGGCCTTTTGTACATAGTCAAAAGCAACGATTTTTGGTGCAGTCGCAGTCGGCGACGTCGGATTGGGTGTTGGTTCTAGGGTCGGTTGGTTTTGGCTATCAGCGCCACAAGCAGACACGATTGTACTTAACAAAAAAACTATAACGATACGTTTGAATTGCATGAACCGGTTTTTGCGGTTGTTGTAATTTTTTGTGCTCACCAGTTTAAATTTAGAAACAGGGAATCTGTTGTTTATAATCATACTGCTAATTTCCTGCTTTATAAAATACTGGTCGCCCACGAGTGGTTATAACTTACATCACCATTAATGCTCACAAAGACATGCGCACTTTATTACTGTTTATGTTTACAACTGCTAATATTTCATAACATTCCGATTGAAATGGTTTGAAGTGGACTTATAAAAAACATTTTATAGTATAATACATGCAATATAAAAAACTAAAAAATATACAAAAGGTGCATAAAAATGTTTAATTCACAAAAACTCTGGTGACTCGTTTTGGCATGCGAGTGACCAATTCGTACCCTATGGTGTCAGCCCATACAGCCACTTCGTTTGCGGACAATGCCTTACCCCATAATAAAGCGTTATCACCAATTTGGACATTAGCCAGATCAGTCACATCAACCGAAATAAGATCCATCGACACTCTGCCCGCCAGTGGTGCCCGATGCCCATTTATGAGAACAGGTGTACCTGACTTTGCGCTGCGTGGATAACCATCGCCGTAACCGACTGCAATGGTGGCGATTACAGAGGGCCGCTGTGCCGTCCATGTGCAACCATAACCTACGGACTCCCCAGTTAAAATCTTACGCAAGGCTATCACCTGCGACTCAAAGTTCATGGCTGGGATAAGCTTTGAGGCTTCATCAATAGGTTTAGCAAAAGGACTCAAACCATACAACAAAATACCCGGACGATGCCAATCCACTCTAGTTTGATGCCAAGCTAATATCGCAGCAGAATTCGCCATACTCAGCTCCACTTTTTGATTGGCATTGTCAACAATGGGCGCAATACAGGTTTCAAATCGACTAATTTGCATGACGGTGTGCGCCCCACCCACATCATCAGCATGGGCAAAGTGTGTCATCAAAATGATATTATTAACATTTGATGATGCAGCTAACGTGGCATATATCGTTGCAACCTCTTCGGGCAAAATGCCTAATCGGTGCATACCCGTATCGATTTTCAGCCAAATATTTAGCGGTCTTGCAATTGTCGTGTTAAGCAGTTGTTCTAGTTGCAAACGACTATGGACAACAAGCTCACATTGATTGTCTGTTGCAACCTCTAATTCGGTTTCATCAAAACATCCCTCAAGCAATAAAATCGGTTTACTTAAACCGTTTACTCGCATAACCAAGGCTTCTTCAAGACAAGATACAGTGAACATTTCCACTAGTGGCTCCAATGCTTGAGCCACCTCTACCGCTCCATGACCATAGGCATCGGCTTTTATCACGGCCACTGTTTTAGAATAAGGCGCGAAAGTTTGTGCTAAACGGCAATTAGCCTGAATAGCAGCTAAGTCAATAATGATTTTGGCAGGTCTAGACATATGGCTTATTTTAGTTCCCGCTATTGTTAGTCAAAGTGTGTTTAATAAGTGTGTTTAATAATTGTGTTTATTGGCGCAATATAATGTTTGGGCAAGCAGCCAAATATCACCAACGCTTCCGGCACCTATTGGCTGTCCGTCTAGCTCAACCACAGGTGCAATATCTTTGCTTGAGCTGGTTAACCAAAGCTCATCCGCAGCATGGACTTCGGCCATACTGATCACTCTTTCTTGTATTTGCAAGGTGCCATCTTTACGTAAAATATCTAACAACATATTACGGGTAATGCCTGGTAGTAATTGGTTATCTAGCGGTGGGGTTAACACCACTTCATTTTTAACAATAAACACATTGCAGGCGCTGGCTTCTGTCAACTCGTTGTGCTGATTATACAAAATGGTTTCATCAACACCCGCTTCCTGACCTTGTTGGAAATGCATCACATTGCCTAACAGTGAGGTGGATTTAATCTGGCAACGTTTCCAACGCAAATCTTCGGTGCTAGTAACCCGATATTGTTTAACCTTCTGTTTATCGGCGAGAGTTGCCGCTGGAATGGAGAAAGCATAAGCAAACACTGTAGGTTGGATATTTTCAGGGAAAGCATGAAATCTTTTCATATCAGCACCACGACTAACATGAAAATACAAACCAAGATCACCCTTGCCATTTTTTTCAATTAAGTTTTGGGCGATATCACGCCAATCATTAACGCCCATCTTTAATTCAATACCAATTGCATCAAGGCCAATTTGCATGCGCTGAATATGTAACTCAAAACCCACTAACTTGGCTTGATAAGATGGCACCACCTCATATATACCGTCCCCAAACAGAAATCCGCGATCCATAGGCGATATTTTAGCTTCAGACATAGGCATAAACTGCCCATCTAAAAATACAATATTGTTAGCGTCTGCCATGATGTACCAAATTAAAAACGGTTATCTAATACTCTAATTATGTCATGAATAGCCGAACCATTAAGCAAAAAAAAATTGTTTTTATATTTCTTAATGTATTGGTCAGTTACAATATCTGCATAATTTCGTTAAAGATAATCTGTAAAACATGTCGCAAGTTGGAAAGTTTAATAATCTAGAAGTCGTCAATCAAGTGCCCTTTGGATTCTACCTAGACGCAGGCGATAAAGGTCAAATTTTACTCCCTACTAAAAATGCGCCCTTGGGCTGTAAGCTCGGAGATATGGTGAATGCGTTTATTTATCATGATAGCGATGATCGCCTTATCGCCACCATCAAACGTCCCAAGGTGTTTGTTGATCATTGTGCCTATTTAAAAGTGGTCAGTGTCACAAAAGTGGGGGTGTTTGTAGACTGGGGATTAGAAAAAGACTTATTAGTGCCATTCAGTGAACAAGACTACCCGATGTCTGAAGGCGTATCTTATGTGCTCTATGTATTCTGTGATGAAGAAACGGGCCGACTTGCCGCATCCACCAAGCTCAAAGATTTCTTATATGAAGAGTCGAGTGAAGAAGGCGGTACGTTCGAAGCTAAGCAAGAAGTTGAAGTGCTGATATGTGGACAGACTGACATGGGCTATAAAGCCATTATCAATGGCTCACACCTTGGCTTAATATTTAGAGATGAAGTTTTCCAGCCAATAAAAATTGGTCACTCATTAAAGGCCTACATCAAACGCATTAGGGAAGATGGGAAAATTGATTTATGTTTTCAGTTTCATGATCCTACTGCCCGCAACTCCTTGGAAGAACAGATAATGGAAGATTTAATTGCACATGATGGCCTGTCGACTTTAACCGATAAAAGCCCACCAGATGAGATTTCAAAACGTTTTAAAGTAAGCAAAAATGTTTATAAAAAAGCCATTGGCAATTTATTTAGACAAAAACGTATATTATTAGACAAAACTAAAATAACGCTTGTTAAAAAATAAAAAGATAAGAGAAAGAAATAATAGAAAGATAAGAGAAAGAAATAATAGAAAGAACGGAAACGATGAAAGCAACTGTTAGCTGGTAACATAACCTACGATTTACCTGTAAAACAGCATACCTTAGGCTTAGACGGTAATGGTGAAACTATGACTCCTATGGAATTAGTTTAACTGTCTGTTGGGGCTTGTTAGTCTATTGATGTGGTATATATCCTTGAAAAGTCGACAAAAACAGCGCATAACTGTGTGTGTCGACTTGATGTAGAAAGAGCAGATGAGGCGCTGCGAATTTTTACGTCAATTCATGCTCACTATATTGTGAAAGGTAAAGATTTAACTGAACAAGATGTGGCCAAAGCAGTACAGTTATCAGCTGATAAATATTGTTCTGTTATGTTGATGATGACAGGAAACGTTGAAATCACCACAAGTTATGAGTTAGCTTAAGCTTCGAGCTGCACAGTGTTTTTGTGAGTTGTGTTGACTGTCAATAAATAACGCCACCTTCACTCAAACTGTCTATGTATCTAGTTCGGCATTAAACGCAAGGCGCAAAGTAGGCATTGGCTTGGCTAGAGCATCAGATTTTTTAGACACTTGGTGATAACTATAGACAATACTATATAGATAACAGGTAAATAAAATCGAACAATTCATAACATCGTGGTTACTCAAACATCAGCAATATGCGTTGATAATCGTGCCTTTGATAGCTTTCCTGGAAGCCAGTGTTGGGGTAGGTTTGTTTGTTTCTGGCGTGATCCTTTTATCAGTCTGTACCATTTTGTATGTTGAACAAATTGCTACCTTATTTCAAATACTATCGCTGGCTTTTTGCGGCGCTGTACTTGGCGACCATAGCGGCTATTATTTAGGACGCTGGTTAGGCCCCCGATTCTACC
>CAJQKX010000143.1 GCA_905479025.1 uncultured Paraglaciecola sp. | reverse complement strand
GATCTCTCGTCCCGCAGTCACATCGGCATATTTTCCATCAGTGACATGAACGAACTCTGGCAAGTATCCGTCATGGTTCAAGCCAACGTGTAACTTGATGGCGCCCTTAGTTGTGCGAAAATCAGCCCACGGAAACACCGATAAACACAGGTCAATGGTGGACGCATCCAGCGAATACAGAGGGTTGTCGAACCGAAAATCATGCCCTGGTGTTTTGCTTTGACAGCGTTTGAGCAACTTACCAAAAAGTGCTTCATACAATTCATAGGGCTTGCTCTCGTTTATTCGAGATAAGTTCGACCGTGTTAAGCGGGCGCTGCCCAGATGGTAGAGACGATGTGCTTGAGCACTGACGTTCTCAACCACATCTCGAAGGCTATTGCGGCCCGTCAACTGCGCCATCGAGAGGCTTACGAACTGAGACCAGCGCGATGCTGAACGAAACGCGCGCCCTGAATGATGCTGTTTTGCGAGAGACTCGAATTCATGTCTCGGAACTATTTTTAGGATTTGATTCAATACTGTATTACAATGTGGCATGGCCTGGTTTTTTCTTTTGATTCAATGGTTTATCGCAAAACGTATTTTATCAAACATAAGAGAGAATCAGGCCTTTTCTTTTAAGTTAACGGGACAGCAGTGTTAATATATCTGAAAGTTATAGATGTTATCCACATGCGAAAATCAAGAATAGGTATGATGGTACAATAATGCAAGTGACTAAAGTGAGAGGATATGTAAATGACCCAGGAAAGTAAGCAAATGCGAGGCAAAGTCGCCATTGTGACTGGTGCTGGTAAAGGTTTGGGGCGCGCGTGGGCGCTTCACTTAGCCAATATGGGTGTTAGTGTCGTGGTTAACAACAGACACTCCAAAAGCAGTAACGAACCAAGTTCGGCTAGCAGTGTAGTAAACGAAATTGAATTACTGGGTGGGCGAGCCTTTGCAAATACCGATTCTGTGGAAGGCGAGGGCGCGGCTCAACGCATGGTTGACGATGCGGTCGACAATTTCGGAGGCTTAGATATTGTTATTGCCAATGCGGGCATGGATAGGCCAACCAGTTTTCATCAGCTTAAATACGATTATTTTGAGTATTTGTTAGACGTTAATTTTAAGTCAGTTGCGCGTTTGCTGCATATTGCATGGCCTTTGCTAAGAGAAAATAGATATGGTCGAGTGCTACTGACTACATCAACCGCCGGCTTGTATGGAAATTTCGGTCAGTCTGGATATTCTTCTGCAAAAGCAGCTCTTCAGGGTTTGATGCAAACATTGTCACTCGAGGGCCGGTCAAGAAACATATTGGTTAATTCGATTGCGCCTTATGCGTTTACACAAATGACCAGCGATTACATTGATGACAAAGAATTGGCTAGCCTACTAACGCCAGAAGCGATTGTTAAAAGCGTCGCTTTTTTGGTGAGTGAGCAATGCCAGCTGACCGGCAAAACAATAGTGTGTGGCGCCGATCAAATTCGCTTGGCCGAATGCCTAGAATCAGATTCAGTAACGATGCGAGAAAATAGTGTTGAGGTGCTTGAAGAACTAATAAAGACACCGCTTTTACATGCCTCAAGCTCAGCAACCGAAAATTTTGAGAACTTTGTTCAATTACTAAAATCGAATCACTTATGAGTGATGAAAGTGGATGGCACTGGTTAATTCTAGGTTGGGGGGGTGCATGCCGTATTTTTTCGAAGATAACGTTTTAACGATAGTGAACTCTTTGGCAGCGCGCTAGATGTAATAAATCTGGATTCTTTCTAAACAGCGCCTATCCAAACTTACAAGGTCTATTAGTGAAAGTTAGTCTTGCATAATTCGGTTCTTGGTTGCATTATTGGACTCACTAGCTCGGCACAGGGGTTTGCGTGAGCGTAGCTTATGTCAACAATGTAACCCCAGGGAGACGATAATGACTTCAAGTGTTTTTGAAAACGAAGCGCCGTTTGGCCTCAACCACGGGCCACATTTAATCGGTGAGTTTGCGCCGGTTACTGATGAACTCGTATTGGAAGATCTACCTGTTGAAGGTGAAATTCCTAAAGACCTCAATGGTGTTTATTTACGCAATGGTCCCAACCCTCGATTTGAACCAAAGGGTACTCACCACTTGTTTGATGGCGACGGAATGGTACACGCAGGCGAGTTTCGCAACGGAAAGTTTACCTACCGAAACAAGTATATTCGTACCGCAGATTTACAAAAAAAAGAGGACGCCGGTGAAGAAGTCTTTTGGGGCGTCATGAGTTCGGTAAAGGACAGCATTGATAGGCCTATGGCAGATGCGGCAAACACCGACATTATTGGCCATGCCGGCAAAGCTGTTGCTAACTGGTACCTTTCGGGCATTCCACACATTATTGACCCGATCACTCTTGAAACAATAAAAGCCGCACCCGAATACGTGAGTGGACTTGGAAACGCTATGTCGGCTCATTGCAAAGTCGATGAGTTTACCGGCGAGATGATGTACTTTGACTATTTTACGCAAAAGCCTCATATGAGCTACGGGGTAGTCAACGCGCAAGGCAAATTAGTTCATCACGTGCCTATAGAATTACCGGGTGATCGTTTAATGCACGATGTGGGCATCACTCAAAACTACACAATTTTGCACGATGTGCCAGTTTTTCACGATGAAGACGCGCTTGCAGCGGGTCGCCATAAGATAGTGTTTGATGCGTCGTTAAA
>CAJQKX010000142.1 GCA_905479025.1 uncultured Paraglaciecola sp. | reverse complement strand
AGGGGTATGAATATCAAACAATCGCTTTAGCCGCAGGGGAGGTGCGTATGCGACCGGTTTTACTCACTGCAGGTACGACTATGTTAGGAAATTTAGTGATTACTCTAGATCCCGTTTTTAGCGGACTGGCTCTAGCCATAATATTTGGCATCATTGCTTCAACACTTTTTTCACTATTTGTCGTCCCTATGGTGTATTTCCTAGTGTTCGAAGATAAACCGCAATCACCGTTGAAGGAACAAACCTTATGAGCATTAACAAATGGGCTATCCCAGTATTCACTGTTGTAGGATTATTGGTCGTTGTCGCTTGGATGGCTGGCGTATTTACCAGCCAAGTCGTCCCTGGGTTGCTTGAGCGTCCAGCTGATAAAGCATTAAATACCTTCTCTGTGAAATATATCACTAGGCCAATAGTAGAATCGATACCGGCTGGCATTAAAGCGAGAGAAGCGACCTTGTTATCAAGCCAAATCTTGGCTCGAATTAAAAACATTCATGTAAGGGCAGGGGACAATGTACAAAAAGGTCAGTTACTGGTTACGCTTGAAAGCGAGGGGCTAAAAGCACAGTTAGCTCAATCAATCGCTATGGTAGATGCTTCACAAGCCATGTTAACTGAAGCAAAGGCCAATTTTGAACGAGCTCAAACACTAAAAGAAAAAGGCTTAGTCTCACAAAGTGAACTTGATGTGGCAGTGACAAATTTTCGCCGTTATGGCTCAGAACTGGTCGCAGCAAAACAGCGTAAACAAGCGGCACAAACTGCCCTTGAATATAGCAAAATAACCTCACCTTTTTCAGGCGTAGTGGTTGAGAGATCTGCTGAGCCTGGCAATATGGCATCACCAGGGCAATTGCTTTTGTCTTTGTACGATCCATTGACCTTGCAAATTGAAGCTGATGTACGTGAATCATTGGCAACCCAGCTCGATATTGGTCGAAAAATAACAGTGAAGGTAGACTCTGTAGGTAAAGAAATTAATGCCATTATCGTTGAAATTGTGCCTGCCGCCGATCCCAATGCACGCTCATTTTTGATAAAAGCAGGAATAGAATTTGATCCTAATCTAAGGCCTGGTATGTTTGCCAGAATGTTAATAGAAGATGGCACTAAAGAGGTATTATCGATCCCAGTGGAATATGTGAAAAGTTTTGGCCAACTTGATATGGTGTGGTTATTAAAAAATGACAATTTAAGCCGACGTTTTGTGCGATTAGGAAAGTCTCAACTTAATCAGGTAGAAATTGTTTCGGGTCTCAACTCAGGTGACATACTGGCTTTGAGCGCTAATTAAAGAACATATAAACTTTCAGGAATTTATTATGCTAAAAACACTTCCACAACTACTGCAGCAAGCGAAACAAAACGTACAACTTTTAACCGCAAAACAAGCAGCACTAGATATTAGTCAAAATAATGGATTACTGATAGATGTGCGAGAGTCAGCTGAACATCTATCAGCGCCTGCGATTGGCGCTATTAATATACCTAGGGGAGTATTGGAAATGAAAATATTAGAAATAGTAAAAGATCCTGAGCGACCAATCTATTTACATTGTGCATCTTCGCTACGTGCTACCTTAGCGGCAGAACAGTTAGCCAGAATAGGTTATACAAAAGTCAGTGTGATAACTTGTAAAATCGACGAAGTACTTAAGATGCACCAGTATTAAGATTAACATCTAATACCAATTGGTATACCAGTTTAAGGTTGTAAACTTCCTCCCTTATCTGCATACCATGCGTTAATGCTTAACCATATATCCTCGGCTGTTTCTGCATACCAAAACAAATCTTGGTCTTCTTCATCGATCACACCTTCATCAACGAGAAAGTCAATATCTACCGCTTTTTGCCAAAACGACTGGCCCACTAAAACAACCGGCATAGGTTTGATTTTGCGCGTTTGAATTAAAGTTAATGTTTCAAACAACTCATCTAAGGTGCCATAACCACCAGGGAAAGCCACCAATGCCCGGGCTCTAAGCACAAAATGTAACTTACGAATGGCAAAATAATGGAATTGAAAACAAAGCTCAGGAGTAACATAAGGATTAGGGAATTGCTCGTTTGGCAGAGTGATATTGAGACCGACTGTTTCAGCTTGAACCTCTGCAGCCCCCCTATTGGCAGCCTCCATGATGCCAGGGCCACCTCCTGTCATGACCACTAACTGAGAGTCATTAGGACCATTTCCAGACTTACCCACAATGCCAGCAAATTCCCGTGCGACTTGATAATACTGACTTTTAGTTTGAATACGTTTGGCAATCGCTAGTTTATTAATTAACCGTTTATTTTGTGGCTTTTGTTCGATCTGTTTGTTTAATGAATCTATCTTTTGTTGTGCCGCTATTGGTTCAACAATGCGCGTGCTGCCAAACACCACAATAGTGTGTTCAATACCGTGTTTATTTAATAACACTTGTGGTTTTAAATAATCTAACTGCAACCTAATACCTCTAGCATTAGACCCTTTTAAAAAATCAATATCTTCAATAGCAGGCACATAAGAGCGGTTGGTCATTATTCCTTCTAGTTTATTTGCAATGGCGGGATCTTCACTAATGGGTTTGGGCTTTTGCCATGGCAAAGCTTCTTTACGTTTGACTGGATGAGGTGGCTTAGGAATAGATAATAGAATTTTTTTTCTGGGCATCTTAGTGCGCACTACATAAGGTAAAGAATGGCTCATCATAGTGGGTTGATAAGGTCTAAATCCATCCTAAATCGGGTCAATACTCGATCTATATCAATATTTATTAAGTCTAATGCACTTACACTCTAATCAATTAAATTATATATGGTCTAAAACATGGCAACTATTCGCAGGATCATCTTAGATGTACTTAAGCCTCATCATCCTAACGCCTATGAATTCGCCATGGTTTTGGCAGACTTAGGTAACGAATACGATGTGCATTTAGCGGTAATTGAAGTGGATGAAAATACTGAAACTGTACAACTTGAGTTAAAGGCTCCCAGTATAGATTTTGAAATGGTACAAGCTGCGATAATTGAGATGGGGGCATCATTACACAGCATTGATGAAGTCGATGCTTTTAGCCAAATAAATGATAGACCGCAAGATTAATTGATAACTTATATGGACATAAAAGGTCTCGTGGAACTGACCCATTCACAGGGCATTATGCGACGATATTTTATCGTCAATGGATTTGATGGTGCATTAACAATGTTAGGTCTTATTTTAGGTTTTTTATTCAGCACACCAACTGATATAAATAATATTATAAATGTGTGTATGGGAGCATCAATCGCCTTATGTGTGAGTGGTATTAGCAGTGCATATGTGAGCGAAAGTGCTGAGCGAAAATACGTTTTAACTAAGCTTGAAAATGCAATGATAACAGATTTAAGTCAAAGCTCTCACGCCCATGCAGCGCGCATTGTTCCCATTGTTATTGCGCTGGTTAATGGTCTAGCTCCGTTATTGATTTCGCTGCTTATCCTACTGCCATTATGGCTTTATAAAAGTGGGATGGTATTGCCAATATCTCCTCTTATTATTTCTGTTTTTATCGCGATGACAGTTATTTTCTTGCTCGGTGTGTTTCTTAGTCGTGTTTCAGGCATCTCTTGGTGGCAAAGTGGAATAAGAACATTAATGGTTGGCATATTAACCGCCGCACTTATTTTTGTTTTTGTGGGGTAATCGCTTGCAAAAAAACTTCTATAACCTTGACGTCAAAACGGCACTAATAGAGCTTGAAACGTCAGCTAATGGGCTGACTTCACAACAGGCTCAGCAGCGCTTGTTGCAAAACGGGCCTAACGTCATTCCTTCCAAGAAGACACGATCAATCTGGCAGTTATTTTTTAAACAGTTTGCTGATTTTATGATTATTGTGTTGTTAGTCGCTGCACTTATATCGGGTCTGGTGGGTGAATTAATGGATAGTGCCGCAATATTTATCATTTTGTTACTGAATGCTGTTGTTGGTACGATTCAAGAGTTTAGAGCCCAACGCTCCCTTGAGGCTTTACAAAAAATGGCGTCCCCATCTGCAAGTGTATTGCGTGACGGTCAAACGGTTACCTTGCCAGAAGATAAACTGGTTGTGGGTGACATTGTATTGTTAGAGACAGGTAATATTACCCCTGCGGATATGCGTTTGATAATGGTGGAAGAATTACAGGTTAATGAGTCTTCAATCACCGGTGAATCACAGTCCATAACCAAACAGCAGACAAAACTAAAGGACAACAATCTTTTTACTGGTGACCAGACAAACAGCGTTTTTATACAACTAG
>CAJQKX010000141.1 GCA_905479025.1 uncultured Paraglaciecola sp. | reverse complement strand
GTTGAGCTGGATGGCATGGACTATGCCCAGTGCTTTGTTTTTTCTTGGTATTGCCAGTTTATTGTTGGTCATGACTGTTTTGGAAATCCGTAAGCCATGTGTTGAACGCAAAGGTTGGCTGCCTATATCCACTACTCGTGGTGACAGATTATTTATCGGTCTATTAAGCAGTGCATTTGTGCACTTACTTTTTTTGGGCTTAACTGATGTAACTTTGTGGGTAGCCTTGGGTATTTCGGTATTACTTATGGCGACTTTACTTCGCTGGGGTTGACCTCAGTGTTATCGTTTATTCAATCTATGTATTGCCACTAAGCTGGTCAATCGTAAAAATGGAATCTAGGGGATAGTATGCAAAAAAAAATACAACTAGCCAGTTTGATGTTAACCATTGGCATATCAGTGCAACCTGTTAAGGCCGATGAAGATGCGGCAAAGCGTTGGTTAAAGAGTGAATTTACTGACTCTACCTTGACTCAAGACCAGCAGTTACTGGAGATGCGTTGGTTTATCGAGGCATCTAAACCTTTTGCCGGTATGAGCATCAATGTTGCTTCAGAGACTATCGCGACGCATGAATACGAAGCCAAGGTATTAGCCAAGGCATTCAGTGAAATTACCGGCATCAATATTACTCATGATTTGATCCAAGAGGGTGATGTAGTCGAAAAACTTCAGACCCAAATGCAATCGGGTCGAAATATTTATGATGCTTACGTGAATGATTCTGACTTAATTGGTACCCATTTTCGTTACGGAAAAGTAGTGCCTATATCCGATATGATAGCCGGTGATGGCAAAGACTTCACTTTGCCCACGTTAGACTTAGATGACTTTATTGGTTTAAGTTTTACCACAGGCCCAGATGGAAAAATCTATCAGCTACCCAGCCAACAATTTGCCAACCTGTATTGGTTTAGAGCCGATTGGTTTGAGCGTGAAGATCTAAAAAGTAGATTCAAAGAAATATATGGGTATGAATTAGGCGTGCCAGTTAATTGGTCTGCCTACGAAGATATAGCTGAGTTCTTTAGTGAAAAAGTCAAAGTGCTTGATGGTCAGCCTGTTTATGGTCATATGGATTACGGTAAAAAAGACCCATCCCTTGGGTGGAGATTCACCGATGCATGGTTTTCAATGGCGGGTGCAGGCGATGTAGGCATACCTAACGGATTACCAGTAGATGAATGGGGTATTCGCGTAGAAGGCTGCCAACCTGTAGGCTCTAGTGTATCCAGAGGCGGCGCCACCAATGGTCCTGCCGCCGTGTATGCCACCCAAAAATATGTGGATTGGTTACGCCAATACGCACCGCCAGAAGCACAGGGCATGACCTTTTCTGAATCAGGCCCAGTACCGGCACAAGGTGCGATTGCGCAACAAATTTTTTGGTACACCGCCTTCACTGCCAGTATGAATGTGCCAGGGTTACCGGTAGTGAATGCCGACGGCACACCTAAGTGGCGTATGGCGCCTTCTCCTAAAGGACCTTATTGGGAAGAAGGTATGAAACTGGGCTACCAAGACACAGGTGCTTGGACCTTCTTAAATTCAACACCAGCCAAACGTCGTTTGGCCGCTTGGTTGTATGCACAATTTACTGTTTCTAAAACGGTATCGCTGAAAAAGACTTTAATCGGTTTAACGCCATTCCGTGAGTCGGATATTAACTCACAACAAATGACCGATGTGGCGCCAATGCTGGGTGGCTTAGTTGAGTTTTATCGCAGCCCAGCACGTAAACAGTGGACACCCACTGGCACTAACGTGCCAGATTATCCCAAACTCGCCCAACTATGGTGGAAGTATATTTCTGAAGTTGCCAGTGGTGAGAGTTCAGCACAAAAAGGCTTAGACGGGCTAGCCGCTGCCCAAGATAAAGTGATGCAACGATTGGAGCGAGCCAAGGTGCAAGGCGAGTGTGGTCCCAAATTGAATAAACCAAGAGACCCCGAATATTGGTTAGCGCAACCCGGCTCTCCAAAAGCCAAATTGGCCAATGAAAAACCCCAAGGCCAGACAGTAGCTTATGAGCAACTTTTGAAAAGTTGGCAGGGAGAGTAACAATACTACTTAAGAACAGAGCATTTTGATGCTCAGTTCTTATTTACCTAGATGACTTATCTAGTGTGAGAGGGTCTAATGCTTACTAGGGCTGATATAAGCGAGGAAAGACAAACAACACAAGCCTAAATAACGATTCAAATCCCAACACTTCAATGAGGGTGGCGAGTCTCATCTGCGAACCCAGTAAATCAAATAATCTTGTCAAATTCTGACTAAATCAGAGGGCCATTGATAAGAAAAAAATAGGTTTACTGCCTCATAAGTATGAAATTCAGTCGCTCAAAGGTGGGGCGATTTGCTGTTATTAACAGGTATCTTATTTTGGATGTTCTGGTATTTTTTATCACGCTTCAATCTGAGCTCTTACTTCATTAAAGTTGTTTTGATGATATTGATATTCTGCACATCAATCCCCGCGGGTATAAGTACCCGCGGGGATCCATCCAAGAATAGGATTACCGAGACAGTGGTTGCGTAATATCTTCGACAATATCTTTCCAGAACGGCCTGTTCGAAATAAAGTCGTCGGTCCATTCGTTGAGTAGTTCACCATTCGCATCCTGGCTATAAAACAGCGGGGATTGCAGCGCCGTGTGAGAAATGTCGCCATTTACGATGAAGCGTTTGTAACGATTCGGATGGGCTTCGTTCAGAATGCCATGTTCAGTAACAATAAGATCCCTAAAGCCCAACGGATCTGCAAGAAGATCCATGAAAAAGCGGTTAGTAAGATCCATATCCGTTTCTTAGAATGCTTCTCGTATTGTAGAGTCGTTGTCGAGGCGCCACATTATGAGAGGCGTGGTCTGCCCCAAGTCATCGCAATCGGTGCAACTCGCAGGATAAAACTGCCC
>CAJQKX010000140.1 GCA_905479025.1 uncultured Paraglaciecola sp. | reverse complement strand
TGAGTTCGTCGGCTTCAGGAATAAAGTGGTCAACCGACTGTACTAACAAACTCCACGCACCTAAACAGTATGCATTCACGTCTTCAAACGGGCCGTGACTCACTTGCCAAGCGTTAGCTGTGAGACTCACTATTCTTGAGTCAACTGTTGGCTCTTGGCTTAATCCTGCTAGGTCATTTTCATCTAGAGGATCAATAAAGTTATCGAAACCTTGCTTGATCACTAGCGGTTTTTTTTGCCAATACTGTCTGATGAATTGTTGTTTATCAATATTATCTAGTAAGTACATGTGTTTCCAAATTATGTTTCCTGCTGACTAACCAATAGGTATTTATCCACCCAAGACCTTTTACTTCAATTAGTCCTCGTTTATCAAATTGAAAGCAGTCTTTGCTGATTTCGTAGGTTGATTCGGTGACTTGAATTTTATTACCCAATCCATGACTCTCCATACGTGATGCTAAGTTAACAGCCTCCCCCCAAAGATCGTAGCTGAATTTGCTTTTGCCAATGATACCAGCAATCACTTCACCGCAACCTATTCCTATTCGCAGAACATTGTGTAAATGGTGTTTTTTACAAATGCTTTTAAATGCATTTTGCATATCTAAAGCACAGTAACAGCATTCAATGGCATGAGAAGAGCTAATAATAGGTACCCCTCCAGCCACCATATAGCCGTCACCACTGGTTTTGATTTTTTCTAATCCGTATTTCTGGGTAATGTGATCAAATGCACAAAACACTTCATTTAAAAGATTAACAAGCTGTTGTGGCGAGAGGTTTTTAGACAATGGTGTGAAATTTTGAATGTCGGCGAATAGAATACTCACTTGTTCATAGTAATCAGCTATTAGGTTTGGCGATGTTTTTAGACGTTGGACAATGTTGGCGGGTAAAATATTTAACAGTAACTGCTCTGAACGTTCACGCTCTGAGGACAGTTTTTGCAAATTACGATTAATGTTTCTTCGAATATGATAGCTGCAAAGTAAACAGGACAGGGCAAATGAAATACTGCAACTAATTTTTACTATTTGTTGATGGAAGCTCAGAGTGTTGACTGATGAATAGAAAAACCAAATTTCGAAACTAACAAATAATAAAAAATATGACAGGGTAATCAAAAACATTAAGCCACTTTCCGCCTCTTTAAATAAAAATGGGCAGATAACAACTGCGAGTAAGAAAAAATACTGAATGTTTAAGTTTTCTTGTCGTATTAGACAAGATATTAATATGTATGTAGCAAAAACGATGACCAAAAATAGCTTGCTCATTAAATACGCTTTTAGACGATTAAGAATAGGTACTAAGGTCAATAATGATGCTGATATGATGATGAGTAGTAATTCTTGATAGCCTGTTTGTGACACAAAATATAGGACAATGGGTAGGTGCAGACTTGATACAGAAATACATAATAAAGCAATGATGTTAGTGATACGGGTCGGGTTAACATTTTCTGAAGAGGCTTTATTTATTCCCGACCAAACCCAGCTTTGTAAGGCCGACTTTAACATTTTTAAATCCCTTTAAAAATCGGAGTGAAAACTAAGTGTAGTTCACCCCAATAATCTTTGGATAGGAATTTAGGCTAATGCAAGCAGCTAATGCAAGCACAGTGGAGTGGCGTTCTCTTATCTTTCTAATTGCTCAACAAACTCGATTGCTCGACCAATGTAATTAGCAGGCGTGAGGGTTTTGAGCTGTGTCTTTGCGTTATCAGGTAATGCTAAGGTATCTATGAAGTCAGCCATGATTTGCTGATTTATTTTTTTGCCACGGGTCAACTCTTTGAGTTTTTCATATGGCTTTTCAATCCCATAACGACGCATAACAGTTTGTACTGGTTCTGCCAGTAATTCCCAGTTGTTATCAAGTTCATTCAGCAGACTCTGTTCATTGACTTCAAGTTTACTGATCCCTTTTAAAGAGGACTGGTAAGCAATAACCGAATAACCTACACCCACGCCTAAATTTCTGAGTACGGTTGAGTCAGTTAAATCTCGTTGCCATCTTGAAACAGGTAGTTTACTAGCGAGATGCCCAAACATAGCGTTGGCTAAACCCAAATTACCTTCTGAGTTTTCAAAATCGATAGGGTTGACTTTGTGAGGCATGGTAGAGGAACCAATTTCGCCGGCAATGGTTTTTTGTTTGAAGTGACCAAGAGCAATATAACCCCAGGCATCGCGGTCAAAATCTAACAAGATAGTATTGAAACGAGCTATCGCATCAAATAATTCGGCGATATAGTCATGTGGTTCAATTTGAGTAGTATACGCATTCAAAGTGATACCTAAGCTATTCACAAACTCTTCTGCAAAGGTGTGCCAATCCAAATCAGGATATGCACTAAGGTGTGCGTTGTAGTTACCTACAGCACCATTTATCTTACCTAATATTTGTACTTGTGCAATTTGATCACGCTGGCGTTGCAAACGGATCATCACATTGGCCATTTCTTTACCCATAGTAGTGGGAGACGCAGGTTGTCCATGTGTGCGAGCCATCATAGGCACTGATTTTAATTCTATGGCTAAACGTTTTAGCTCTGAAACTAACTTATCGCAATAAGGCAAAATCACTTCATTACGGGCTTCAGTTAACATCAATGCATGAGAGAGATTGTTAATGTCTTCTGATGTACATGCAAAATGAATAAACTCGTTCACGGCATGAAGCTCAGCGTTATTAGCGACTTTTTCTTTCAAAAAGTATTCTACGGCTTTCACGTCATGATTAGTGGTGCGCTCGATATCTTTAATACGCTGGGCATCTGCTTCAGAAAAATCACTTACCATATTATCTAAATATGTATTGGCCAATGAACTGAGTGCCGGGACTTCTTGAATGTCATCGGTTGCCGCTAATTTTTGTAGCCAACGCACTTCAACAATTACCCGATATTTTAGCAAACCAAATTCGCTAAAAATGTGTCTCAACTCAGCTGTTTTATTCCCGTAACGGCCGTCTACTGGGGAAACAGCTGTGAGTGTGGATAGTGTAGATAGTGCAGATAAGTTCATGAAATGCTCCTAATTTGGTGTGATATTGTTGTTTAACGTCTGTTGTGCGCTATCTAAAATTTGTTGGCGACTAAATAATATATGTCGGCGTTTGCCACCCAATTGTCGCCATAAAACAGCCGCTCGTACACCGGCTAATAATATAGCCCTGACACGATGCTGGTTATCAGGGAGTTTCAATATTTCTGGATCGCCAGCTACTTGGATTTTTCTGGCAGCAGGGCTTACCACATCAGTATAAATACTGGCTAAGTTACGCAACATTTGATTGTCGGTTATTTCTAAATGAAGCTGTTGCCTTTGAATATTTGAAATACGTTCACCTAGCGCAGCCATAGTCTTTTTACTTGAGCTAATTCTTCGTTCGATAGATAACAAATTAGCAATAT
>CAJQKX010000139.1 GCA_905479025.1 uncultured Paraglaciecola sp. | reverse complement strand
CGAGTGACCTTTCTAGTAACAAATGTTTCACCACGACGCTTAGATTCATGGTTAAACAGAATGCCATTACAAGCATAGATACCATAGGATTCTCTATAATTTACAGTAATCCAATAAGCGTAAAGTTTCGCTACTGCATAAGGACTTCTAGGGTAAAAAGGGGTAGTCTCAGTTTGTGGAGTCTCTTGAACCAATCCGTAGAGTTCTGAGGTGGACGCCTGATAAAACCGAGTTTTCTTTTCTAAACCCAAAGAACGTATTGCTTCCAGTATTCGCAATGCGCCAAGACCATCAATATCTGCGGTGTACTCAGGTAACTCAAATGAGACCGCCACATGGCTTTGAGCCGCCAGATTATAGATTTCATCTGGCTGGATTTGATGAATAATGCGACTTAAATTACTTGAATCGCTTAGATCCCCAAAATGTAAAATGAAGTTGCGATGATCGACATGGTGATCTTGATATAAATGATCAACTCGACCGGTATTAAATGATGATGCCCTCCGCTTTAGACCATGAACGACATAGCCCTTTTCCAGTAAAAACTCCGCCAAATAAGACCCATCTTGACCTGTAATGCCTGTAATTAAAGCAACTTTTTGCATAGTAGCCGAGCTTCCCTTATATAATATTCACTGATAATTCCAGAGCACATAACCCCAAACAAAGCATCTATGCCCGATTCAAAAGATTAATGAATTCACTCCCTGAAGAACTGATTTTTTTACTTCAATTTACTCAGAAACGCTCGGAGTCGATCGATCATTCGCTAACAAGCATACATTAAGACCAATGTATTTACCATTTTGATACAAAAGCGATTCTACTTGGCCGCTCTTCCATATACGTCGTCTAGGCGCACGATATCATCTTCCCCAAGATAGGACCCTGTCTGAATCTCAATAATTTCTAATTGAAGTTTGCCTGGATTCTCAAGCGCATGAACCTGGCCAACCGGAATATAAGTAGATTCATTTTCAGACAGTATGAAGGTTTTTTCGCCATTCGTAACTTTTGCCGTACCGGATACAACTATCCAATGTTCTGCGCGGTGGTGATGCATTTGCACACTTAACTTAGCGCCGGGTTTTACTGTTATGCGCTTGGCTTGGTATCGCTCACCATTATCAATCGAGTCATATTTTCCCCATGGTCGATAAACCTCTCTGTGATGCTCCCATTCAGTTCTCGATTCGCGCTTTAACTTTTGAGCGACAACCTTTACGTCCTGCACGCTATCTTTGTGAGCCACTACTAACACATCTTTTGTCGACACAATCACTAAATCGTCTACACCAATTGCCGCAACTAATTTTCCGTCAGTTCTTATATAGGAGTTATTTGATTCATGAAGCATAACATCACCATATGTAGCATTGCCGTTAGCGTCTTTTCCACTAATATCCCACAGAGATGACCACGACCCTATATCACTCCAGCCTGCATCCATAGGAACAACAACAGCATCATCTGTTTTTTCCATCACTGCATAGTCAATGGACTCACTTGGGCATGCATTGAACGCCGCTTGATCGATCCTCAGAAAATCATTATCTTTTGAAACGTCCTTCATAGATAAAGAACACGAATCAAAAATATCTGGCCGATATTTTTGAAGCTCTTCTAGGTACCGGCTTGCCTTAAATAGGAACATACCACTATTCCAGAAGTACTCACCTGATTCGAGGTACTCTTTTGCGACTTCACTAGAGGGCTTTTCCACAAACGCATCGACAGTAAACCCGGGACCCTGAGATTCACCCTTCTTTATATAGCCATAACCTGTATTCGGCTCATTAGCAATGATACCAAAGGTGACTAGCTTGCCGGCTTCTGCTAAGGGGATTGCATTCATTACCGTCTTGGTGAATGCCGCTTCATCTTGAATCACATGATCAGCCGCTAGAACCAGCAGCAAAGCATCCTCACCCTCTGGTAATGAGAGTGCGGCAAGTGCAATTGCCGGCGCAGTATTACGACCCACAGGCTCTAAAATAATTGAGCCTAATCTGTCAATTTCACGAAGCTGCTCAGCCACAAAGAAGCGATGCTCCTCATTACAGATTGTGACTGAAGACTGGACATCCAGACCATGAAGTCTCTTAAACGTCGCCTGCAGCATGGTGTCATCACCATGAAGGGCTAAGAATTGCTTGGGGTGTGCGGCTCTAGATAATGGCCACAGGCGCGTACCTGAACCACCCGCCATAACGACAGCTTTAATCATGCTTATTGTCCATTTTATTTAATAACCAACTCGCATAGTTGCCCATATAAGGGTTAAATTTCTTATCATCAGTTACCGCGGCCAAATCAAACCACTGAACATCACCGTGCTGATCATCTACCGCTATCAAAGGCCTAGACTCAACAACCACATAGTGAGGTAAGTTCACATAGTGCGTTGATATATCTTGATCAAAAATACTATTATTATAGAAATGATCCCAAACGCCCATTAAAGAGAAGTCCTCTACCACGATGCCACACAAACCTAATTCACCTTCAACTATTCTAAGCAATGCGTGTTGCCAGGTTTCATTTTTATGGATTCGACCGCCAGGTGTAAACCACTCACCCTTCAATGGTTCGTTAGTGCGCTTGCCCAATAATAGCTGACCATCGCACACCAAGCAGAGGTCTATTGAGACCAGCGGAGTATTTTCTATAACGGTCTTGAAGGTGTTTACATCTAACATTGAATCTTCTTTTTTTATCTCTAATATTTGATAATAGCCTTTATCAAAGACTAGATTCCAAACTTCGCCTTGATAGAATCAAACTCTATCGAATCAAGCCTGGGACCAAACTGCCCCACCACCCTCGCTGCGGACTCATTGGCTAATTCTGCCGCCCATTTAAAATCACGGCCCATAGTCACCGCATACAAAAAGGCGCCCGCAAACATATCACCAGCACCATTGGTATCAACTGCGTCGGCGACAACACCGGGCGACTTGATCATTGACTCACCATCAAAAACAAATGCGCCATTGCCGCCATCAGTCA
>CAJQKX010000138.1 GCA_905479025.1 uncultured Paraglaciecola sp. | reverse complement strand
CTACACAGTGGAATTGATTGCGTCAATCGCAGGTTAATCAGTAACACGAGCAAGATTTAATTCTTGGGCGACCCTTCGGGGTCGCCTTTTTTGTGTAAAATAATATATGAATAGAAAAGATTTGTTTGATGATCTCTTTGGAGAAAAAGAAAAATATGAGCTGGGAGTATATCAACCAGAAAACAAAAAATACGCAAAAGAAAATCTTCCTGTAAAATACTCTGCTCCACAAGCTCAAAAACAATTAAGAAAACAATTTAAAAAATTACGGCACAAAGCTTTATATCTTAGTATGGAATATGAAGAACTAGTTGAAGAATTTGAAGAAGTTCGTCATAGGTTCATAAGTAAGATGTTAGAGTATTGTAAAAACAAAAAAATAGAAGACCCATTTGAATCAGTTGCTCCAGAAAAAAAACAAAAAGAATCAATATCAGATAACGATATGAATGAATTGTTTCGCGAGATAGTCAAGAAAACACATCCCGATTTAAATAAGAACCTACCAGAGGAAGATATGGAAGAACGTGTAGATTTATACAACGAAGCGGTAAAAGGAAAAAACAGAGGAAATTTTAGAAAAATCCTACAAGTAGCTTTAGAATTAAATGTGCAAATTAAAACCATAACCCCAGAATTCATACAACAATTAAAATCTGAAATACAAAACATGAATAAAAGCATGAACCATATAAAACAAGATATCATGTACAAATGGCATAAAGCACCAGAACAACAAAAACAACAAATTTTCGAAATTATAACTAAAAACCAAAAATCATTAAATTAAAACACTATGATAGAATTCTATAATGTAAAAAAGAAAAAGAAAGTAACGGTCTGCGAATCAAAAGTAACCAAACACGCTTACGAAAAAACAACCAAAACAGGAAAGCTCTCAGTTAGATATGCACTAAAAGGAGTAGACGAAGATGGAACCAAACTTACAAAGTTTTGCAGCAAATCAGATTACGATAAAATTAAATAAATCAAACTTCCAAAGATCTATCTATTCCGAAAATGTTTTTATATTCGTATTGATTTGATGACACGGTATCTGGTGTAAAGTGATTTGTGCCATCTGTGCCTAGGTCTTTTACTTGCCCTGAATCCATCGGCGCGCCAAACTTCCAGTAATGTTTTGGGGGAATACTTAGATTTCTCCAGTCGCCTTGAAAACCCTTATGACCTTCATTGGGTGAATATACTTCGTCAGAGATACTGCTTATATCAGTATCCCAATATGCTAAGTCACCAATTAATAAAACAGTAGAGTTTATTTTTTGAAGCCCGTTTCCTCCAGGATAATAACCTACATTTGGGTTACACTCGGCAACAAGTTCATTATTAAAATAAAATTTAGTCAGAAAAGGGGATGTCGCCTCTTTTGTAATAAGGATATGATTTAATTTATTTTTTTCATATTTAAAATTAATTTCATTTCCAGTACCATAATTTGCAATTAAATCATTGTGAAAAGTTACATTACCACGAGATATATGCTCCCTAAAATCAATTCGAGATAAAGAATAATTAATTGCAACATAAGAGTTGTGTGAACCTCCCCCTAGTTCACTGTCCACATCATTATAAATAAGTAGTTCTACTCCAGTTTCTTGAGCAACGTCATCATAAAACCAAAAAGAGTAAGAAAAACCTCCACTAAAGGGACTGACAGCGTTTGGTATAAGTTCATTAGAATTTGTTCTTAACATCGGAACATCGCCCATTTTTGCAGTTAAGTCTGTGACTTTAGAAATAGTTCCACTTGTATTTGTGCAGGTATAAAGAGCTGGGTCGGTAGATCCGACCCACAAGTTAGGAGAAAAATGAGAAGGGGCTGGAGAGTATCTGCCAGAGCTTGATATTATATTTATCTCTGTATCAGTCAAAGCTCTTTCCCATATACCTAGTCCATTTAATTGTCCATCTAAACCCCAGATGTCATAAAGCGGTTCAATGCCATCAGACCATCCAGATCCGTAATGAGTTACATAATTACTTGGTCCTGGTAGTATAGGAAATGTATGTGTGACTTCTAAAGCTCCATCTATATAAAAATTCATCACTTTAGAGCCATCTATAGTAACAATAATATTATGCCAATTGCCATCATTGATTGCAGTAACTGAGCCTGTTTTATAGATCTCGTGGCCAGGATTCCCCACTATTATATAAGCTTTATCGCTATCATCAAGACCAATAGCAAAACTAGTATCGTTACCCCCAGAAGGACTATCTGTTGCTATGATAAAATCCTTGTTATTTGTTGTTTTTACCCAAGCAGAGAGAGAAATTTCTCCGCCGCCAAAAATATAGTCTGTATCTATCTTGCTTTGTCCGTCAAAAAATATATCACTTTGCCTTGATGTTTCTACGAGCATTTCCCCGACTATAGAGTCGTTAACATTATCGATGTCCGAACCAGCTTTAAACTTTACTCTATGTTCAGTATTATTTAATAATTGTAAATTGCTAACTTTTGATTTCACTTAAACTTAAGTTCCAATATAATAGAGGTTAAACTTATTATAAAAAGAAACCCCTGCATTATCTTGATATTCTTGCGCGGACCCCTGCCAATTAGTATTAAAAGTTATTCCAGACGTATCCCATGTACCTATATCATAAGTTACTTCGCTTCCATAATTTGAATTATTTCCATTATCATAATATTCATCCATACTAACAAAAGTAATAGATCCATCATCGTTAAATAATAAATTTTGATAATACGAAAAATCATTTCCGTCGTACGAGAAAGTATAGGCGCTAGAAAAGTTTTTGTTATTAATAACTACATCACCCGACCCAGTCTCACTATCAAATACCGCAGACCCAGGAAACTGCCCTCCTGAATGAACCTGTGGAGGTATTAAGTTCGGCCTTCTGTCAAGAAAAAAGCTGAGCTGATCTTTGACTGTTATGGCAACCCTACTAGTGTCACCTCCCCGATAAATCGCTAAATTTCTATCGAATGAAGATTCATTAGGAATTTCTCTAGACATTGTTATTATAGATCCAGCCTTCTGGAAAACTTGTTGAGGTGGAACAGGGCCTGGAATATTTCGATCTTCCCAAGAAGAAACGCTCTCCCAATCACCAAGGGGCATTGGCGTCATACTTGCGCCGTTAGATGCTTTATATTCATCATCAGGACTTCCAGCTCTTATATCAATAACCACAAGATCTTGAAGTACTACTGGGTCATCCCAACTATCTACCCCCATAGAATGAGAAACTTCTAATATGTAAGGCCTGTTTGCGCTGTCAGCATTAGCTGCCCAGGCTGATACGTAAGGCTCGTATTCGGCGGGCGTTTCATCGATTGAGTTTCCTCCAAGATCGTCGGTGATCGTAAAAGTATTTACCACCGTCCCTGCGGGCAACTCATTGTGTTGTTTTACGCCTGAAGGTGTATATGTTGCGGGAATTGATATTGTTACCTGGACAGTTCCCTCGCTCAGTAAATTAAGTTCATTTCCGTTTATTATTTCAGCATTATCGCCGCTATGTATACTGTAAACTATAGCCTCACTGTTTGATTCATTAACCGCAGTTAGTTGAATTGGGCCATTAGACATAGACACATTAAAACTCTGAGACCATGTTACAGAATAATTCTGAGGGGTGTTAAAATCTGCGTTATTTGGAAAAGCGTCAACAACATCATCCACACCATCGTTGTCCGAATCAATCCCAGATTGAGTTGAATCACTTGGATGAGAATCTACGCCGTCTAAGATACCATCATCATCACTGTCTGGATCGTTCGGGTCTGGATCGATAGCATCATCTAAACCGTCATTGTCTGCATCAACCCCAGATTGATTTGAATCACCTGGATGAGAATCTGCGCCGTCTAAAATTCCATCTCCATCTGAATCTACGCAAGCCCCAAATACATTAATAACGCCTCGCATACTAGAATGAGACTCACACTGATATTGATATTTATCAATTGTTGTGTCGCATGGAACTTCCCATGTTAACGTATATGAGCCATCAGTATTGTCTGTTCTGACTACATCAGTCCGTTTCGTTCCGTGTTGGCCTTGATCGTTAAATTCAGTTATTTTTATAGGATGCGTTTGAAGATCTGCGGTGTGACCCACGACCGATATTGAAAGCGTAGAACCACGAAGAGCGCTTATGCAACCAAACGCACTACCTACCCCGTCAGAATTTCTTGTCGTGTACTTAAATCTTGAAGTGCTTGTCTCAACGTCATACTCAGAATCTACAATAATAGAAAGAGGAGAGGATACGCATGACTCACTAAGAGAAAGATCTGGCAATTTATATATTACAGCATCGCTTTCACCAGCAGTTTCTGTGCAAACATAAATAGCAGGACTGGCACCAGTCACCAATAACATCTCTCCGCAGATAGCATCGTTTTTAGCATTCTCTATGTCTGAGCCTGTGCGGATTTTGATTCTATGTTCAGTATTATTTAAATATTGACCGCTGTAATTGATTTCTTCTGGGTTCATATTATTTTCCTTGTCCTATAAGTGGTGAAAGTGGTCTGAGGTTATAGTTTTTATTTTCTATATCTACAAACTGCAAATTTTCGGTAAATAATACACCGTTTTCTGGGCTTGTAATATTTCCTGAAGCACAGTTCGTTAGAACTGCATTGTGGCTAGGGTTTATGCAGTAGGTTTTAGGACTCTTTGTGTAAAAAATAGTACTTTTTATTGTGCCGCTTTGTGCGCCTGTTAAGTAACTGTCTGTTGATACGCGGTCATTGTGGTCAACGAAAATACAATTTTTTATGTCTACTGGGCCTGAGTTTGATAAAATATGAGAATTTACCCCTGATGGAACTTCAAATATACAACCTGAAGCTGTAACTGAAAGAGCCGCTATGTATTTGCCAGCTAATACATGGACAGAATCAAGAATATAGTGGCATTCTTTTTGGTGGGTGAAGTGGTCATTCGCTACCAATTGTATGCCTTTAAATCGAAGAGTAGGATATTTCGTAGCAGAACTTATACGACCAGCATCTGTAAAAATAGCTTGATGCATGTTTTCAGCTACCATGGTGATATTGTTACCGACATTATCATCTTGCATTATACTGCTATTCCATACATATGTGCCATCCTTAAAAACGACTTGTTTGCTAGCGCTTTGTACCGCAGCCAAAAAAGCATCAGAATATTGACTCCAGTAAAAAGCATTATCTTTAGTACCTGTCCCTGCGCCAGACCCTGACTGTACCCAAATCGTATCGGCTGAATATTTATTTTTAGAAATTCCACCAATTAGCGGCGAATCAGCTCTTAATCTAAAATCTTTAGAGCTAGGATCTGTGAATTTTGGGTCTCCCTGGTAAGTATTTTCTCCGCCATAAGTAATGTTTGAACCTATATTATAGAAGCAGCAATTTTTTGAATTTCCAGTTAGAGCAGGAAACCCGCTTTCAGGAATTTTAGTAGTTGCATAAATGATACTATTTTCAATAGAACCAAAAGTCGTAAAAGATAAATGGCCCGAAGTTTGGGGGAAATTAATAATTATTGTACTATTAAGTATCTCGCAAGCACTTGTGTTTCTTGTGAAAAAAGGACTAGATTCTAGCCCAAAATTTACATATATAAAACAAGATTCTATTATAAGTTTTGAACCGTCGCTCCATAAAAAACCATCTGTTCCATGTGTAAGAGGTTGTATTTCTTCAAGCTTTAAGCCTTTGATTTTATTTGGTCTTAATGAGCTATTTGAAACTTGATGGAATCTTGTATTTTTAACATAAAAATCTTCAAGAGTTATGTTTCCAACACCAAGATTTCCATTGCCCCATTTTCCTCCAATGTTGATTTGTTTTGCAGAGGTCATACTTGTATCACTGCTCCCTAATATAGCTTTATGTTTATTTAAGGATTTATAAGTAATTCCATCTGCATAAAGATCTAAAGAGGTTGAAATTTCATAATAGCCATCTACAAAATATATAATGCCGTTGCCAGCTGCTGCTTCTGTTTCTGCAGTACCTAGTTCTCCCATATAATATGGATCTTCAAATGTTCCAGAGCCTCCAGCGCTGTCTCCTGGCTGTATGTATACACCTTCTGGATTTGAGCTTTTAAGACCCCCAATTAAAGGGGAGCTTGGCCTTAATGAAAAATTGGCATTATCAGCGTCAACAAATAAAGGATCTAATAGCTTGAATTGATTTGGAATGTTATTGTTTAAAGAGCCCCCTACAGAAGAAATCGGATTCTCGATATAAAGAACATTATTTCCCCCATTCACTGTAGTTTCTCGAGAAAAATTTATTGTAGTCTGCTCATCTTTTAAATATTTATAATAAATAATATTATTTTTAAATACAGTATCTGCCGCCTCATATATCCCCTCGTATTGAATATTCTTAACTCTAGCGTAAAATGTATTACCTTCTATTAAAACCCCTGTTGTATTAATATTAAACCAAAAAGATGGCCCTGAGTAAGAAAAATCAAAAAGACATTTACTGATAACCGAGTTCGGAGCTAATAGCTCTATGGCCCTAGAGGCGACAGCACCAGTATTTGGCTCCTGCTTTAAGGGTGCTAATTTAAAAGAAGGTGTTTCTTGGGTTATTAAGCAGCCAATTAAATATGAAGGAGTAGAAGAGTTTTTACCGAAAACGCTGCCCGCAGGATTCTCGTTAACGAAAACCAAATCCTCCGCCCTCGCACAATTATTATAGTTCGTAAATTTACCACGAATATAAGCTTTAAATCTATTCTTGGCTTTTATGTTAGTGTTATAAAAATTAGGATGCCAGTAACTAGCACTTAAAGTTCGGCTCCACCTATACTCTCCATCGCCAAGTATAATCTCCCCTTCCGATCCAGCAGCTTCGACAGCGAAGTTTGTGTTTGTTGCATATAAAGCGTACTCACCAAGAGTCAATGTTGTGTCATCTAAATTGCATTGATTGACTGTAGATATTGCATTAGAAACTAAAAATGGATGCTCTTCGCTACCAGCTTCAACCCAGTCAGAAATATTTGCATCTGGAGTTTCAGTAGAATTATTGTCTTTTACGCAAACAAATATAATATTTTGCGAGCCAGTATTATGTTCTACCCTGTCACCAATTACATAATTAAAAGTGCCAGCACTATCCCATACTGTTCTTGAATAATTATCAGTTATTTCTACATAGACTTTACTCATTAGAATGATCCTCCGTCAATCAATAATGGAGCTGGGGCAGACCCTAAAGAAGGACTTTGAAAACCCTGCCTTATCGGCAAGCCATTAGTGCCTAGGGAATCACTGTTGCCATTAATAACAGAATAACTTTCTCCGTCGGTGTGAACAAATTCAATATCTTCTGGGGACTCTGCGCTATCCACCTTAACAGCTATGCCTAATGCGATTGAATTATTAGCAGAAACCTCTTCTTCTCCACCAACTAAATGGGCAACTCGATTGCCTGCAATATCGGTTTTAAATAAAATAAAAGAACTTTCGTCAGAATAAATTCTTGTGTCTACAGGGTTAATTGAGTGAAACCCTATATCTGTCGCACCTTTTATTTTAAAATCATTAAATCTATACCAACCAGAAGTTAACGAGCCTTCTCCGGTAGTTCCTACTACAAACCTCTCTTGATCTGTTAGTAATTTAAATTGTAAATCCTGATCTGACGCTTCTAAGACAGCTGATGTACCAAGGCCAAGTTTGTCGGCAGTAAGAATGGTCACAGGCTTACCTTCTGAATCTTGAACTTGTGGAGTTTTTGAGAAATATAAACTTTGCGGGTTGCCTGGATCAGGCTTAACCTCTGCACCTCCAACCATAATTCCACTAGCTGGAAAATGAATAATCCCCTGATCGTCGACAGATAAACTGGCTTCCCCTAGGTTTATACCACTAGGAATTTGCAAGACTCCATTGTTATTCGATAAGGTTAAATCCCCCAAGTGAAGGGAATTGTTATGCAAATATAAATCACGGACTTTCTTGCCTGAAGAGCCGATATCAAACACCTCGCTTTCCGAAGGTAAAATATTACCACTAAAATTAATTCCGCCAGCCACCTCCAACTTCGCACTAGGACTCGTAGTACCAACACCTACATTGCCGCCTGCGTAAAAAATATCTCCTGCGGTTGCCGCATCTTCCCATTTGCCACCTAGGCCTCCTGCATCCCCTGTGGAAACTGCGACTCCGCTAATATATAAACCTTTATTGAAATGGCCACTATCAAAATAAGCATTCCCCCAGGTAACATCTTCTATTCCGATTCCTCCTTCTCCGCTTGCTTGTGGTATTAAATTTTTTGTAGCCATAATATTAAGATTGTAATGTATTTATATATGTTTTATATATACACACATATTAACCAGGAGAATCAGTTGGATATATATTTCCACTAGAATCTTCTTGAAAATATTGCGTAAATTCTGAATCGGATAAAACCCCTGACTCTCTTAACCTATAGCTATTTCCAGGAACCTCCTCCCACAACTCAATTGAAGGATCCTTAGATTCAAAACTTGAGGTTCTTAATGATAGATTATTAGACCCATCATCCTCGAACCACTGAATAGAAGATGATGTAGAAAGTTTATTTCCATTTATTATTAAATCCAAAAATAAATCATCCTCTTGAATCTTGGAAGAAAAAGATACAGAAAACCCCGTGGTATTTATTCCATACGTCATAAACGCATAGTGACCAACAGGAGGAGAATCAAGTCTTGACCCTAAAGAAATAGCTATTTTAGGTTTGCTCTGAAAAACCTTACCAACCCCTAAATCTTCGTAAGAAAACGAAAGCTCATTTACCCCAGATGGCACATTAACAGAAGAAGAGAAAGAGCTAGAGGAAACATCTTCTAATTTTCCAGACAATCCACTTAGCTCTTGTAAAAGACTTGATACGCCTTCGGCAAGGCCAGAAGAAGCTCCTGAAGAAATAATATCTAAAGAATTCTGCAGGTCACCGGACAGGTTCACTAAATCTTGAGATATAACAGAAATACCACTAGAAAAATCGGAAGAAATATCAGAAGAGAACTCCCCAAGCGAATCTCCTAGTTTTCTAGTAAAAGCCCAGTCTGCGGAATTGTTTTCTCCAGTTTTTTCGTATAAGAAATTGCTATCAAGATCTATATACTCAGACCCAATAATTCCCGCGGCCTTGTCGCTATCAGAAGGAGGTCCAGAGTCTAGGATTAAAGGCTTTCTTATTCCCAGATTAGCGTTAACGAAAGTTTCGAAAGCGCCCATCCTTAATCCCTCCTATCGCTGTGGTATAAAAGCGCGGCAGAGTAAAGATCTAAGCCGTGACTAATAGATATAGACTGAACCCCGGATTGAGCAGATAAACATTCAATTTTATTAGGGTCACCCAAGCATTCTTTCAGCATTGACTCCCAATCGTCCCCCGCTGAGGAGACTATAATGGATTCGCATAAATCATCAACCATTTTCTTTTCAGCTGACTTAAGGCTCTTTTTTTTGAGCTTCTGCCTCATTTGCTTGTAACCAAAACTGCGTAAAGCTTCAGTCTTATAAATAGTTTCTTGAATCCCTTCTCTGGAATACAAATCGCTAGAATCGGACGATTTATTTTGAGGAACACCAGAAGTTCCGACTGGCCTACCTACTTCTTTCTTGCCCTGGTCTAACTCCCCTCCCTCTTCTGACCCCGGGCCAACCATAGGAACTCCGCCAACTATAGGGTTATACATACCCTCCTTTCTTTGATCTATATATATTTTTTGCGCAGACTCCATATCCTCAGGTTTAGGATAAGAACCTTTTTCCAAAACATCCATTCCTTGTTCAGGAGTAATTATACCCAATTCCATCAATCTTGTAGCAACCCTTTGTAACTGAACCTCGTCTTTTATATCAGTTTGCTCAAATTTTACAGTAGGATATTTCCTAAAACCTAAATTTTGACAAACCATCTTGACTTGAGGTTGAAGAAAATCGTAAATAAAAGCGTTTCTAGATTCCTCGAGCCTCTCTAGAAATATCTTAGCCTTAACCTGAGTATTACTATATCTCTCATCACCGACTATTACATTTTGTAAACCATCTCGAATGTCGTTGTTTATCACTTCATACTTTGCGGGCCCCACAACTTTGCCTATGTCAGGTATCACGAATTGAGCCTTAGTTGTATAGTCGCTAACCAAGACCCTCCCAACACTTTCGTTTTTAAAAAGGTTTTGCATCGCCTCCATGTTCCTAGGGTTTATTCCTCCCTTGTCAGGCTCGGCGCCCATAGTTATAAGTAAGATTACATTTTCTATAGTCCTACATATAGCTTGATCAATTTGCTTCAACTCCAGCTTAAAATTTATATCGTCTAAAACAGGATACCCAAAAGGAATAGCGAAAGGTTCATAATCCTGCTTTTTATAGAAAGAGTAAACTAAGTGGGCGGGATCTAATTTGACATTAACTCCATCAGAGTTGTAACCCCCCTTGAGTATCTGCTCTTTAATATCTACGTCAAGAGATTCAAAAACCTGCTTATCATATTCGGTTTTCGGACTCTTGAGTCTTTCTATATCATATTGGCTTAATATTTTTTCATACAAACCATTATCAAACGAAGATCCATTCTTGGCTACTATATCGTACGGGTTAAGTAAAATATATTTCACTGGAAGCTTTCCAGGTTTTAAAGACAGAGAGGATCCATAGATTTTTGTTATCTTGTCAAAATCGGTCTTTGAAAATTTTCCGTCAACCCTATAAAGAAATATGTTCCCGCTACGATAATACTCCCTAAAGTATTGATCTTTTAGGTTCCACAGGTTAATTCTTTCGAACCATTTATAAACAAAATCCCTAGAACTCTTTGTTCCTCCTTCAAGATATATTCCAGAGTTGGCGAATTCAGACATGACGTCTATAGCATTTCTAAATACAGATATATTAGCATAAGCTTTCTGGCAAAGCTCTATAGAATCCCTAACATTAACTCCGTCTTGTCCATACGAATAAGGAAGCATACCTCCTGCAATATTAGAAAATCTGTGTTTTTTATCAGACTTATGAGCTAAATTTCTTCTTGACGCAAATTCGTCTCCCCCAGACTTGGTTCTGCTATATGCGGCTTGAGACTCTATATAATAAGGCTCCCCAGAAGAAGACGGCTCTGAAGAAAAACTCTTGAGGGCATCGTTCAGATCAGAATTTTCATCTTTATTGAACTTCTCCCAGTAACTAGAGCTTTTAACATATTTCCTTTTACTCATTCATTATGGTACACAAAAGTCAAAGCAAAGTCTACTAAAAGTTAAAAGTTAACTTCTGACTTTTGTTTTTTCTAGCGTGTGTATACATTTATTATGTCTGACAAAAAAAACAACCAATGTATAGTTATAACTGATAACGGAGAGATAAAAGGCTCGATTGTAAGCGAATACGAAGAAATAGGAGGCCCGGATGACGGAGCTGTTTTTGCAGTCATAGATCTTGACAACGGACAGACCATTACCGTAAAAATGTCAGAAATATCAGAATAATAAAAGTGTATAATAATCAACATGAGCAAACACACAAAAAATTCAAACTTTAGATACAGTAACGATAATCGAAACCAAAACCCCACTTCGATCGATTACCCCTCCCAGCAGCAAGTCACAACAAACTCAACAAAAGGTGACCGAAGCTATTACCCAAATGACAACGGAGGGCGTTATCCCAATTCGAACCGGCTAGACATATCAGTAATAGACCCCGCAAATAAAAAACAGCCGCCAAACTCAAACCATAAAATACCATGATCTTTGCAATATCAACCTTAGTTTCAGCATTAAGCATTTCGATTATTGCTGCATATTTCAGCATTATTGGACTTGCAACAATTTTTCCAGGGTCAATTGAGGCTGTCATCGCAATGGGGATAGCCCTTGAAGTCGGAAAAATCATTGCGGCAATATGGCTCCACAGGAATTGGAAAAGTGCGCCAAAAACCTTAAAAGCATATCTATTTTCAGCAATCTTAATTCTCATGGGAATAACAAGCATGGGCATATTTGGCTTTTTAAGCAAATCCCACATTGAGCATGAACAAGATGCTGAAAAAGCTGCCGCGTTAGTCACTCAAGTAGAGGCAAAAATTGAAAGAGAGAAAGAGTACATTGTTAGGCAAAAAGAATTGATTGAAAAAAATGAATATAAAAACCAAAACTTCAGCGATAAAAGCGCTGAAAATATTAGTCTAGAGCAAAATAAAATTAAGCAACTTACCGAACAGCTAGAGAAAGATATAGCGCTAGACCAAAGAATGCTTGAGCCTGTAAACGAAAGAATCAAGCAGATGAATAATGAAATCGAAGAGATTAAAAACAAATCAGGAGGATTATTTTCGAGTAAAAAGAAAGATCTCGAAAAGAAAATGGCCGAACAATTAACCGAGCGCCAAGAACTAAGCTCAAAAAAGAAACTAATTGAATCGAGAATATCTAAATATCGAGATGAAACATCAACGATTATATCAGATATAAGAAAACGTATACAAGACTACCAAAATATAGGATTCGAAAAACCAGAAGATCTTGAGAAAAAAACAGAAGAACTTAATAACAACATAGCAAAAGCAAGAGACACTATAGATGAACTTGAGGTAAAAAAGTTCGGTTTAAACGACGGCTCTCGCCAGCTAGAGGCGGAAATAGGTCCAGTAAAATATGTAGCGGAGTTAATTGCAGACTTGACGGGAGTAGAATTTGATACAGGCAAAGCCGTAAGAATAGTTATAATAATATTAATTTTTGTATTTGATCCTCTAGCGATATTACTTGTTTTAGCGGCACACATCAGTCTGAGCAAAAAATTTCCAAAGATTGAGCTTGACGAAGCAGCCCTTTTTCTAAGAATTGCAGAGATCGAAGGCCAGCAAAAAAAACTGGAAGACGACGAATTAAAAATAGAAGAGAGAAAGAAAGATCTTGAACAAGAGAACAAAATGTTAGAACTTCAAGAGGGTCAAGCAAAAAAATATAAACAAGAGATATCAGAAAACAAAGAGACTTTAAGACAATTAAAACTAGAGTCTTGCCAAGAAATACTAAAAAAAGAAAACACATCCGAAATAACAAAAGAAATCGAAGAGCTAACTCGACAAAAGGAAAGTGCATCGAGAGAAATAAAAGAAATAAAAATAAACAAAGGTAAACTCCTAGACAAGGCCGATCAAGCCGTCAAAAGCGCAAGAGAAATAAAAAGCGTAATAGCCGCGCACGATAAAAATAAAGAACAAATCAAAGACCTCAAATCAGAAGTTCACTTAAGCTTAAATAAAATAACAGAAATAAAAACTAAAATTAACGACCTGAAGTTAAAAAATAAAACTCTAAAAAATCAAAACGAAAAATTATTAAGTGATTCACTAACCCCAAACAAAGAGCTCGAAAGTAAAATCGCAGACCTAGTAAGCCAAAAAAACAAAATCCTAGAAGAAAATCTAAATATAAAAAACAAAAAAAGTTTACTAATAAAAATTGAAACCTCAGAAAAAGGAATTTGCTCGCTAGAGATACCATCATCTCTCGGAGGAGTGCATAAGTACATAAGACAAAGTAAATTTGACAAGGATATAATTAACACTCTTATCGGAGTCAGTCTAGAGATCGACGGAGAAGCAGGAGTAAAATCTATCGAAAAAATGAAAGAAATTTACGAATCTAAAAGAAAAAAAATAATCGACGCACATCTCAGCAACAGAGAATATAAAAAACAAAACGTATCTTACGAATATATATCTTGACTTTAATGATATTATAAACTATACTAGTTTAGTGAAAAAACTAAACAAGAAAGAATTAATTAAAAAAATAGTCGAAGAGCCAAGCAAAGGAAAACGAATATTCTGGGCCAGAGAGATGAAGCTCTTGAATGACCTTATGAAAATGTTCCCGAATGAAAACTTCTGGCAAAGGATGACAATTAGTAAGGTGCCCTCTCTAGCCATGCTCAGGTCTGAACACGGGCTATCTAAAATCAAAAAAAAATATTTAGACTTTAATTATAAAATTCCTTGCAAAAAAGAAATACCGCTTGGAGAAAAAACAGGAGAAGACAAGATAATCTCGAAAAAAACAAAAACAATTAGACAATTTATAGATGAGTAAAACAAAAGAAGTTCAAACAACAGATCAAATAGCAAAATTCCTATCAGATAAAGATAATAAAAAATATCATTATAATTTTCACGAGTCGGAAGAGTATAAAATTCCAAGCGGAAGCTTAAATCTAGACATCGCATTAGGAGGAGGCTTGCCAAGTGGAGCTCATAGATTCACGGGAATCAATGAGGGAGGAAAGACTAGCTGCGCAATGGCATTCGCAAGAAACTTTCAAAAG
>CAJQKX010000137.1 GCA_905479025.1 uncultured Paraglaciecola sp. | reverse complement strand
TTTACACTAACAAAACCTGTGACTTCATCAACATCGACCACATCGTCAGCCTCAAAGACGCATACGAGAGCGGAGCATCCTCTTGGAGCGATTCTAGGAAGGAATCCTTCGCTAACGACAGGTCTAATCATGTGCCGTCATGCGGCCGTGTGAACAGTTCTAAAGGCTCTGAAGGCCCTAGTGATTTCTTGCGCAGAAGCCGTGATGGTAGAGGCTTGGAGTATGAGATCGTTAGGTTCTGTGAGTATGTGCAGAAGTATTATGCTGTGAAGGTTAAGTATGGTTTGTCATTGGTTTCTAATGATAAGAAGGTGTTTGGTAGGTGTGGCTTAAGCTTATAGATGGTTGCACATTAGCCGTGTATGCAGGATTATATGAAGATTGCGAAGCGTATTGAACTTCAGGAAAAGAAGTTATTGGATACTCAGAAGGCTGTTGTTAATTGCCATGAAAAGGGGTCGTAATGAAACAAGTACTGTTAGCACTGATACTAATTAGCCCAATGAGCTATGCAGATTGGGGTGATACATATTTTTGTACTGCGACACATCACTCTAGGGTAGATTTGGATGGCGAGCGAACCCCTTTTAAATTAAAAGACTTTACGTTTCATCTGAGTAAAGAGAAGAATGCTATGGTGTTTGATAGCTCAGAGAATTTTTTCCAATTTACGGTGATAGGATTGGCGGAGTTGGGTAGCTTTCCAAATTTAGAATCTTGGTCAGCGGAAGATGAGAACAGTAAAGTCGTGTTCATTGAGGGTAAGTTTGCACATAGTTTTGTTGGGCGGAGTGGGGTTACCGTTAACACTGCGATCTGTCGAAAAACATAGTTAGTACATTTCACGAACAGATTGCGAAGCGTATTGAGCGTTAGGAAGAGAAGTTGCTTGGGTTATGATTTTTTAAAGTACCCGCCAATTTTCTTTGCTATTAGCCAACTTAATTTGCAGTCTGTTTCATTATATCTCAGCAGATCTCTAACGTATTGTTTCTCCTTTGACGAGAACTGCCCCCATGTCGAATGTTTTTCGCAGGCCTTATCAATCTTCCTACACGTTTCAGCTGCACCATACTCGAGGCTTTCAGGGGGTTTTCTTTTTGGATATAAAGTCTTGAATGATTCGAAAAGCGTTCGATCCTGCGGCTTAAGGCGCTTCTTATTTATATACTTGTCTGTAGCCGGTTTTATATTAACTAAGAGGGGTTCTAGGGCCTGAAATGTTTCATTACTCAACCAATATTGAAGTATCTTCCTTTCATGGTCTGACCAGAAAAGTAATTTTTTATTAGTTTCTGATATTTCCTTCAGAATAGATACGAAGCAAGACTCGAAGTCCTCGACCGAAATATTTGTTTTTACCTTAGATGAAATTTTCCAATTTGTTTTAAAAAAAACACATCGGTAAGTGCCGCCTCTTCCAGTATCCTTAGGACGATATAAACCCGCCATATGTGGTAGGGGAAGAGTTTTTCCTTTGTCACGCTTTTGACCTTCACCTTCGAAATCCAAATATAGCGCTGAACGATAATCTGCAATGGAAAGAACTTCTCCGCTCATCTATATCTCCTTTAAAGACTCAGGGTATTTTTAGCTAATTTGATTTTAGATGCTATTTTAAAGTTTTTAACATATATTTAAGTTGATCGTACACAAAATACAAGTATTGGATGCATTGTTATGCCTAAAAGGAAGCACATTAATCTATCTGCAGCAGAATTAAAAAAGGCAATTGATCAAAATAAAGATGACACCGCGCTTTTGAAAGAACTATTACATGAAATCACGTACAGGAAAAAAGCGAAAAAAAGTCTTGCACCGTATGTCAAGAAAGCGCAAGGCTATATAAATTCTAAGACCTCCCCAGAGGCTAGCCGCCAAGCAGGCAAAACTAAATCGTCATCAAAAACCGCAACCGAAAAGAAAAACTCTATAAAAGAAGTTGACAATAAAGCTACCAAGGCTTTAAAGGAACCCGTCTCTGAGCAGAGTTCTATAATTTTACAGTCAGATAAATCCTCATCGCGTAATAGTCAAAATACAAAGAAACGTTTCGAGGATGTTGCAAAAAAAACAGAATCTAATAAAAGTGAGACTTCGAAACTGCTTGGCAAATTAGGATATATCAGAGAGGCCTCTCCCGATCTAACAGGACTGCCACAAGTCTGGTCTTTAACTCCTGAAGTTACGTTCGAGGTTAGAGGGTTGGCAGAGGCGAACTCAAATTCTGAAAAGTTTAAATGTGCTTTGTCTGGACTGATTTGGGAAATAAGAAAAGGTGCTAAATTCTCTAAAACGGTTCACCTCAAACACGGGAAAAAGCAGAATAAAATATCAGGTGAATACGGGCACATCTACTCTTTTGTTTATTCTAGCGATGAAGAGTTTTTCGAAGGTGCAAGTATTAACGTTAAAGCAGGTTCTAAACGGACTAAAGGCTCAATTGTCTCAATACTATCTGGTGCACCCACGAGTATTATAATATCTCTGGAAGAAGATTTTGGAGAGTCCATAGCTGCTTGTTCGATCACTCAAGATGAGGCCGCATTACTCGAAGCTCTGCAAGATAGGTATGAAGCAGAGCTTGGAATTAATACTAGAAATTATTCACCTGTGGGTATGAACACTAACTTATCTGATATGTTAATAGAGGGAAAGTCAGACCGACTTAAGGCAGAGGAATACACTGTTGCGGATGTCTCTGGTCTGAACTCTGGTCAATCTAGCTTTGTTAAAAAAGCGCTCAGTCATTCTATATCATTCCTTTGGGGGCCGCCGGGAACAGGAAAAACACAGGCGCTTGGAACCATCGCTGCTCATTTTTTTACAAGCGAGGAAAGAACTTTGGTTTGCTCGAATACAAACCAAGCTGTGGATCAGGTGCTGTTAAAACTTTGTAGAGAAATAAAAAAACAGGGTCGCTTAAAAGATTTAGAAGATGGAAAAATAGTGAGAGTTGGTCGAATTAGTCAGAAAGAGCTCTCAGATGAATTTAGTTCCTATGTCACAGTGGACGGGATCGCTGAAAGAAAAAGTGCGGAACTGACTAATCAGATAAAAGAGCTTGAATACAAGGCCTCGAAGTATGGGCTGAAGATTCAACAATTTGAAAAACTGCTTTTGGCATTTGAAAAACTTATAGATATAGAAAAACAGCAGTTAAGTGCAAACAAAAATATTAGTGACTTTGAAAATAAAATTAATAAGTCTTTAGTTAGAAGGCAAGCATCTGATAGCAAGCTAAGAGATCTCAATGAGGAAAAGGATCGGTATGGAAGCAAAGGATTTTTGGGAAAGGCTTTTTCAAGAGGAATTGAATCTATAGAAGCCGATATTACATCCAGTCAAAGAAAGCTTAATGAGGCAGAGAGATCTGTCGAAAAGCTAACCTTACAATTAAGGGATCTAAAACTAGCAATTGAAAAATATCCCTCTGAAATAGCTACAGCCAAAAAGGCAACTCATGGCCATGACTTTACAAAAACTAAGGATCAACTTGAGTCTGAAAAAAGCCAGTTATCAACAGTAAATAGCGAGCTTTCAGTTTTAAGAAAACAAATTGAGGAAATGCGAAAAACTATTCTATCGCAAGCAACCATGATAGGCGCAACGCTAACAAAGTCATTTCTATCTCCATCAGAACTAGGGAAGTTTTTCAATATAATAATAGATGAAGCATCTATGGGATTGCTTCCTGCTATATATTTCACGTCAAGCCAAAGTAGCAAGCGCTGCATTATATCGGGTGATTTTAGGCAGCTACCACCAATTGTTCAGTCTAGGAATAAGACAATTTTAGATCTTATTGGTATTGATATATTTGCTTATTCAGGGATGGAGGAGATTTTCCAGAAGAGGTCCAAATGTTCTTATGCTGACGTGCTCTCTGAACAATACCGAATGGATCCTATGATTTGCGATCTCATAAGTGAAATAGGTTATGACGGGTATCTTTTTACATCAAGGGATAGAGTGGCAAGTGACATAACACATCCAGAAATATTAAATAAAGCTGTCACTATAATTGATACATCTGCAATTTATCCGTTTACCGATAGGGATCCGTTTGGTTCAACTTCTAATCTAATGCATTCATTGATAGCTCGAAATATTATGCGCTTGTATGGGGATTCTAAAAACAGTGGCACGATTGGTTACTGCGCGCCATTTAAAGCCCAAACAAAATTGCTAAAAAAGATGAGCGCAGGCGAATCTTTTGAAAGTCGAGCTTCGATTGGCACTGTTCATACTTTTCAAGGAGATGAGAAAGACACTATTATCTTTGATACTGTTAATTCATTAGGTGAGAAACACTACCTTAACCCTAGTATGTCACAAGAAAGTGCATCAAAATCTAACCTTATAACCGTAGCAATTAGTCGCTCGCAATCCCAACTTATCTTTATTGCTAACCTTAGGTATCTTGACGGAAAAATTCCTGCAATGGGTTATCTTAGGAAAGTACTTTATAGCGCCCAAAATACCGGGAATGTGATTGATGCTCGAGAGATTATTGACCTATCTTCTTTTGAAGAAGAGGCAGGTACAAATGCCTTTAACTATCAAGATTTGGGAGTCACTTTGAATGATCTAAAAAGCGGCCTAGTCAATGAAGACAGTTTTTTCCCATTGCTCAAACAGGATTTACTAAAAGCGAACAAGTATATTGCTATTTACTCTGGATTTTACACGGCAGGAAGGGTCAGTGACTTACTTCCAGTGCTAATTGGGAAAATAGGATCTGGCGTAAAAGTCAGAGTAATTATACCGCCCCCGAATCGCAATGGCTCTATGAGCCAAAGTGATAGTGAAATGATTGCAGAAAAACTTGAGTCCCATGGGATTTTGGTCGAGTTCAGATCTAAGATACATCAAAAGGCCGTCTTGATTGATGCTGATACAGCTTGGTTTGGGTCTCTTAACCCTCTGTCATTTTCAGGTAAAACAGAAGAGACTATGCTTCGGATTAAGCAAAAGAACATAACTGGGACGTTCGCAGCCAACATGGCCGTCAATAGAAATTCTGCAAAAGAAGATCCTTCGCTCATAGTGGAGGCAGAATTGCCAGACTGCTCGTATTGTGGAGCTAAGGTCTCTTTTAATCGAGGCAAATTTGGTGCCTATGTCACTTGTATTTCATGTGATAAAAAGCAGAGTTTAAAAGGGTTTTAGCTGTGAAAACCTTCTTCAAAACCCTAACAGTCTCAATAGCCTCTGGAGTCTGCTTATACTTCCTGTATTACGGAGCTTGTTTCGGGGCTATTTGGCTCTTTGATATATCTATTACCTATGATCAACGATTACTTATTGAGGAGATAGGTTACTGGCTCTTTGTATTGGGTTCAGTGGTTGGAGGAGTGGTGATCTGGAAGGTGTTTAGGGTGCATGAAACATAGTATTCTAATTAGGTACAGGTAATGTAGGAGGGACTAGTTTATTTAATTGTGTGTCAATATTTATAGAGGCCTTATTCATTCTTTTTTTTTTAAACTTCTACCACTAGATCTTATTCACCTTGATTAACCATTCATTATGTCTTTTATTTCTTTTCTTAAAGCCTTCTGTTCTTTTATATGAAGGTACTTTGTCATAGTTATAATCTAAAGCATTCGCTCTATCTTGATTCTTAAAGGCTTGTACTTGATCT
>CAJQKX010000136.1 GCA_905479025.1 uncultured Paraglaciecola sp. | reverse complement strand
TTCGACTTGCCTTGAATAATGCTTTGGCTCGTCGATACAGTCTTAGCATTTGAGCGCTAATGAGTTCACCAGGTTTTTTTAGCCATGCGTAGTATGCTGACGAACTCACTTCCATCACTTTACAAGCGACTGACACAGGATACTTAGCATCAAGCTCACTTATAAAAGAATATCTTACTTCATTTCTTTCGCGAAGAAGGCACTTGCCTTTTTTAGGATTTCACGCTCCATTTGTAGACGTTTATTATCCTTCCTGAGTTGAATTAACTCTGCTCGTTCATCGCCAGACAACACGTCACCTAGTGCCTGTTTCTTATGCTTAGCTACCCAGTTGTAAAGTAGTTTGTCTGTCACACCTAAAGATGCAGCAGCTTGTACGATTGGATAGTCTTGCTCTATTACCAGAGCGACCGCTTCTTGTTTAAATTCTGCGGGATAATGTTTATTTGTTCGTTTAGTCATATTCACCTCAATTAACAGGATTATAATCCTTTATTGAAGTGTCCGGTTAATTCAACCACAACATAATGCCCAGGTAATGGATAAAGTGCGCTGTACTTTATCCATTAGGCGTTCGTTGACCGCATTGTTATATATTTTTATCATTCGCAGATTTTCCGAAAATATAACCTACCATTTCAAGGAATGCGCCAACTACTACAAGGATAAGTCCTACGTAGGTAGTAGAAACACTTGCTTTGACACCGGCCGCTTCTAGATTGGCTCCTCTTTGTGGGAAAGCAATCTCAGGAGCTGATACCTGAAAATAGAATTGGACTGCAATAAGTCCAACTCCGACAATAATTAAAAATAGACCGCTGAAGATAACTATCAATTTTGGATTTAACATAATTATTCTCTATCGTTCAAAAAACACGCATTAATTTTAAAGTCTATACTTACACATAACACTAACATATGGGTATTTTAGGAGCGTTTTCTCAGCGAGTAAAATCCCATCATGATGTTTTTGTTATAAGCACATACGACTGTAGTGTTTGGATACATAGATTTAACCCCACTTATTGGCTGCTGCGGGAGCGAAAGTAAACCAAAATAGACAATGCTGAAAACACCGATAAAAAACGCTAAATTTGTGACTTTGTTTGCAAATTTAAAAACTGTATTAAGAAATGATGATGGTCACACAAAGCAACCCGAACACTTTTATAAGTAACCTGTGCTGCCAGACCGCCATCTTTGAAATTCAAGCAAAATACAATTAACCATTATATTTTTGCGAAAATGATCGATATATATAAAAGAACTGAACGACTAGTGTGGGTTCTATGAAAACAGCTTTAGTACTCTCAGGTGGTGGTGCACGCGCTGCATATCAAGTCGGTGTGCTAAAAGCGCTTGCTGAAATAGTTCCCAAAACTGAGCATAATCCGTTTCAAATAATATGTGGCACCTCTGCAGGTGCAATTAACGCTGCGAAAATTGCAACTGAAGCCGATAATTTTCACCAAGCGGTTATTGGGCTAGAAGATATTTGGGGCAACCTCACCTCCGCGCGTATACACCAAGTTGATTACTTTACGGTTTTTAAAAGTATGATCAAAATATTCGCTTCATTCTTCCATAGTGGTATTGCCAATGATAAGCCGTTAAGTCTTTTTGACAATCGACCACTGGCTTATTTGTTAAAACGAAGTATCAATATGAGCCGCCTCAATACTATGATTGCCAAAGACCATTTGCATGCACTAAGCATCAACGCCTTAGGTTATACCTCAGGTCAAAACATTGCGTTTTTTCAAGGCCACTCATCTATCAAGACATGGAGTAAAACCCGACGCTTGGGACTGAGAGCTGAATTGCAGCTTAAACACTTAATGGCATCAACTGCTATTCCCGCAGTTTTTCCTTCAGTACGCATTAATCGTGAATATTTTGGTGATGGTGCAGTGCGCCAATCAGCGCCATTGAGTGTGCCATTGAAAATGGGAGCTGACAAGATTATGGTGATTGGTGTTAGTGGCAATATTACGGGTATTGAGCGTTTACATACTGAGCATTCACCTTCCATTGCGCAAGTTTTTGGCAATATGCTAAACAGTGCTTTTATTGACGCGATGGATGAAGATCTATCTATTTTAGAAAGTTTCAATCGCGTGTCAGCATGTATTTCAGAGCACCAACAAAAACAAATTGGGGTTCGACCGGTTGATATTTTAGTAATCGAACCGAGCGTGAAATTTGATGTCTTGGCTGCTGAATATGAAGTGCACTTACCAAAATCCATGCGTTTTTTATTATCTATAGTGGGTGCTAATAAAAAAGGCAGTGGCGGCAGTTTGGCAAGTTACGTATTGTTTGAAAAGGCCTATTGCAAAGCATTAATTGATATTGGATATCAAGATGCGATGACACAGATTGATGAGATTAAGCAGTTTATGGTAATGACTTAACACTCTACTTTGCGGGCTACTTCAGAGTCATAAATAGACTAAATTAGGCTGAGTGTTTGAAATCAACAGGTCAGTGCGTTTGCACTTGTAACATCTGCTAATGGCTAAATTCAACTTATCACGCTTTGTTGAAAATATCAGATTGAATTCTGACAAACCCAAATCAAGTTTTATTCTGTGGTTGAGAAGGCAAAAACGAAACATTAGGCAAGGAATGCGTATATTTCGCTTCTTTTTCTAACGCCTCTAAATCTTTGATAATCATTTGATTGCGTTTTTTATCAACGACGCCTTGTTTTTTCCACTGCTGTAATTGTTGATTCACCACTTGTCTTACTGAACCCGTCATCCTAGCCAAGGTTTCATCAGTTAATCCATTGACTAAATGATGTTGATGCTCTTCCTCTTTAGCGCCGGTATAAAACTTGATTTTATTAATATGTTCCAAAATAATACGGCTTAAACGTGTGGTGACATTATGCAAAACTAAACTGCTTGTTTGTTGTTCTTTTTCGCGCATCTTTTTGGCTAAATAAGGCATAAATTGTTGGTTAAAAGTAGGATAGGTCCATAACCAATTGCGCATAGTAGTGAGTTTAACTGAAAGTAATTTGACTGTGGTTAAAGGTGAAATAATCACATCATGAGGTTGGTCATCAAACAGCACCATTAAATCAAAACAATCGCCAGCATAAAACATATCTAAGGTGGCTTCTCGGCCCGTCTCAGGGTTAGATTGTTTGATTTCCAATTGCCCTGCCATCACCACAAAAAAACGTTTGGTTAATATGTCTGCATTTATATAATCGCCTTTGTGCCATTCATCGAGTTGAAACTCTTGTTGAAAATCTTCGATTGATTTTGCCGGTAAGTCAGCAAAAATATTCGCTTGTTTTACTAACACTAGGTTGGCTTGTTGAGGCACATGACTACCATATTGACACATAAGTAAAATTACCTTAGCGGTAATGAAATGAGTAATTTTATTCTACTTAGTTATGTTTATTAAGCAAAAGCTAATCCGTATTTTCTTCAGAACACGATGCTAATTTATTGTTTTTTTTATTTTAAAAACTATTTCATTTGTTCTGTCATATTTGTGACAGAAGCATTTTTTAGCCCTACGTATGATTGCCCCACTAACCAAATAGCTAAGATTAAACCAAACGTATTATTGGGTTTATTCAAGGTTGTTTATTCAGTCAAACTGCTTATTGGGTGACTGCCATTAAGCATTAGATGTTTATATTAAATGATAGGTGATTATTATGACTAAGATTATTGGAATTGATTTAGGTACAACAAACTCATGTGTAGCCGTTATGGAAAATGGTAAATCAAAAATCATTGAAAATGCAGAAGGTAGTCGCACTACTCCCTCGATTGTGGCTTATGCAAACAATGAAACCTTAGTGGGGCAACCAGCAAAAAGACAAGCAATTACCAACTCTAACAATACCTTATTTGCGATAAAGCGCTTAATTGGCCGCAAATTTGATGACAAAGAAGTACAAAAAGACATCAAGTTAGCCCCTTATAAAATTGTAAAAGCAGACAACGGTGATGCCTGGGTTGAAATCAATGGTAAAAAGTTGTCGCCACAAGAAGTGTCAGCACAAATATTACGTAAACTAAAAAAAGATGCTGAGGCTTATTTGGGTCATCCAGTAACAGAGGCGGTCATTACTGTGCCTGCCTATTTCAATGATTCGCAGCGTCAAGCAACCAAAGATGCAGGTAAAATTGCTGGGCTGAACGTCAAACGTATTATAAACGAGCCGACTGCAGCAGCCTTGGCGTATGGCGTTGACAAAAATAAAAAAGCCGACCAAAAAGTAGTCGTTTACGATTTAGGTGGTGGTACCTTTGATGTATCGATTATTGAAATCTCTAATGAAGGCGGTGAAAAACAATTTGAAGTATTAGCCACTAACGGCGATACCTTTTTAGGTGGTGAAGATTTTGATTTATGCCTAATTAACTACCTTGCAGATGAATTTAAAAAAGACAGTGGCATTGATGTACACCAAGATTCGTTAGCCTTACAGCGCATTAAAGAAGCGGCTGAAAAAGCGAAAATTGAATTGTCATCTACTATGCAAATTGAGGTGAATTTACCTTACATTACGGCTGATGCCAGTGGCCCTAAACACTTGAATGTAAAAGTAACCCGAGCTAAATTAGAATCATTAGTGAATGATTTGATTAAAAATACTATCACACCCTGCGAGCTAGCATTAAAAGATGCGGGTTTAAGCAAAGGGGATATCAGCGAAGTCATTTTGGTGGGTGGTCAAACACGTATGCCAAAAGTACAAGAAGCGGTTAAAACCTTCTTTGGAAAAGAGCCTCGTAAAGATGTCAACCCAGATGAAGCAGTAGCTATGGGAGCAGCGATTCAATCAGGTGTGTTATCAGGGGCAGTGAATGATGTGTTATTACTTGACGTCACCCCATTGTCACTGGGGATTGAAACCTTAGGTGGCATTATGACTAAACTGATTGAAAAAAACACCACTATACCATCACGGGCATCGGAAACGTTTTCAACGGCCGAAGATAACCAAGCAGCGGTAACCGTGCATGTATTACAAGGCCAACGTGAAATGGCGACAGATAATAAATCATTAGGTCAATTTAACTTAACGGATATTAAGCAAGGCCCAAGAGGTTCGGTACAAGTGGAAGTCACCTTTGATATTGATGTGAATGGTATCTTAAAGGTATCAGCCAAAGACAAATCAACCGGCAAGGAACAAAGCATTGAAATTACCGCGTCAAGTGGTTTAACAGAAGATGAAATTAATCGTTTGGTTCAAGATGCAGAGCAACACGCCACGCAAGACAAACTAAAGCGTGAGCTAGTTGAGCAACGTAATCAAGCAGATCAATTAATTCATACTGTTGAAACATCAATGACAAGCTTGACTGATACACAACAAACAGAGCTTAAAAACTTAATTGAGCAACTTAAAATGGCGGTTAATGGCGATGATAAAAACGCGATTGAAATGCGACAAAAAGCGTTACAAGATGCTTACAGTCATATCATGCAAGCCGAGCAATCACAGCAAAAGGCGCAATCTAAAGCAGGGCAGCAGGAAAACACCGCTACAAGTGATAGTGCTAACGATGATGTGATTGATGCAGATTTTGAAGACGTCAGCAACGGTTAATCATTCAATGATTTATGTTTAAGCATATTGTTCTAATCTAGGTGTAACCCCCCTTAATAATCCTTATTAAGGGGGGTTATTGTTTAGTATAAACCTGTTCATAGAAAAACATTTAGAGTCACAGAGTTTTATTCCCTCAATCTAAACTATCATTTAATTATATCGCCTGAGGTGCAGTGGCTATGCAATCAACTTAAGGAAAGTAATGATACCTTTGTCTTGGAAAAAGCGCTCTGGTAGAAAATCGATAGTCATTTTGTTGTTTGTCACTGTGCTGGCTGCAGTATTTTTTTTCCGACGCCCAATTGCCATTAACAGCATAGAATACCTTGCTGAACAACAGGGTTTGAATATTTCGTGCCTCGATTTCTCAATGAATTGGCAACTTAACATCAAAGTTAAACAAGCCTGCATTACCCTTCCAACAGGCGAGATTTTGGTTCGTGAAGCCATATGGCAACCCTGGCCCAACATTTTAAGGATCAAACGGATAAACGTTAGACACCATGCAACTAATCATCAAGTTGATAAAAAGCACTCAAGGGAAAATCAAACAAATCAGATAAAATTACCAGACTTTTTACCAAAAATAATTATCTCAAGTCTTCAAATTCACTCTTCTGAATTACTTAAGCCCTTATATTTAAGTGTTAACACTATTGATAATAACGAGTTTCATATCAGTGGAGATGTAAATGCTAGCGTCAAAATACTTCAAAACACTATAATTGGCAGTTTAGTATGGAGTGTTGCGGATCTTACGAAGTGGGTACCTCGAGCGGAAAACTTGGTCACAAAAAATGCTGATTTATTCAGAGATGTTGCCTTAGATGAAATCAAAATAAAAACCCACTTAATCTTTGATGGTAAAATGCTTAGCGCAGATAATAGCTTTAATATAGACAGCCGTATTTATGTATCAAAGTGTCCCATTGATGCTGTTATTGATGGAAATGTGTTAGTTGACATAGAAGTTAGCACTCTGAATATCGGTTTGGATTTAAGCCAACTTTCAAGTCATGTATCAATCGATCATTGTCCATTATTGCGAGACTATTTTGCAGAAGATGATTTACCTCAGCTGTCTTTAATCTTTGAGCATAAAGTGGCGATAGATAAAACTCAAATTAACCTGCCGAGCTTACACATTGTAGATAAACGAAACCCCAATCGCAGCATCGTTCTCAATGAACTTAACTTTAAAACAATAGGTGAACTTGCATTTAACTATAACATCTCACTTAAACAGCCTATCAAGGCTAAAAAATTAACGGCCGGCATGCTGGACTTCCAAGGCAATGGTTTATTTTCTGCGGAGATGTCGACATTGAATACACCAAATATTCAACAGCCATTTAGTTGGAAAATCATCGATGATAATAATCAACTAGTAATATCTGATTTGAAAATGGACGCATTGCTTATTAGCGACCTAACAAGTGAATTTTCTTTCATAGATCTTAGCGTGAATAAACATGAAATCAAGGGCACAATTCATAGCTCAGTTATACAGGTAGGCGTTGTTGAACTTGCAAAAACAAGTAGCTTTTTTTCTCTTTTAGTTACTAACTTTAATGATGTGCAATTGAGTATCGATAACCAACTTTCCCAGCTGGATCACCCTAATTTTGGGATCCAGAATATTAGCAGTCACATAGATATAAATATAAAAGAACTTGAAACTCTGATTTTTTCGGGAGATTCGAGTGTCACAAACTTGTCTGCACATAATATCAATTTTATGCCCATTGATGTGACTCATACTGGTCAGGTAAGTTTATCGAATATGAGTATTTCTAGTGAGCATAAAATCCACTTAGAACATGGGTTTTTGGTTTCACTTGAACAGCAACAAACGCATGCAACACTACAAATAGCAAAACAAAACATCGTTGACTTACAAAGCACTATTTCACAGTTTGAAAATGCACTGGTGGTCAAAGAAGGTAAACTTACAGCCAGTATTGAATTTACCTTGCCACTAAAAGATGAAAAGTTTTTCGCACAAGGTAAGGCAGACTTTCAAGGGGTATCTGTTAAGTATCAAGACTACCTAATTAATAATATGACGTATCAAACGCCACTCACTTATAATTCAGCAGGACTTCAGTTAGCCGAATCTACTCTTCACATTGATTCAATTAATGTGGGGGTGGCGATTGAACAACTTAAAGCGAACGTGATTGCAAAAGGCAGCGAGTTTTGGCTGACACAAATGGAAGGCGAAATATTTAATGGTCAATTTTCATTGGGTCACTTATGGTTAGACAGACGAGAGCAGCAGTTTAATATCAATATCCAGAATATTGATTTAGCTGAGCTTATAGCCTTGCAACAGCAACCTGGGATCAAAATTACTGGCCGTGTTAATGGTGATATGCCGTTTATTATGAGCAAACAAGGTGTAAGGATTGAAGATGGCTGGGTGTCGAGTCTATCGGGAGGAAAGTTGACTATAGTAGACAATCCATCCTTTGATTCCGTTAAAGTGCAACAGCCACAATTAGTGTTATTAGAAAATCTTGACTTCACCAAGCTCGAAAGCAAAGTGAAGTTCACTCCAGATGGCTGGGTGTTTTTTGATTTCGCCCTTCGAGGTAACAACCCTGTTAAAAAACAGAGTGTCAATTTTAACTATAGCCATCAGGAAAATATATTTGCTTTACTAGAATCGGTACGATTCGTTAAATCAGTAGAAAATAAAATTGAACAGAAAATAACCCAAGGAGGTGAAAAGTGAAAATAACATGTTTGGTGCTTATGGCGACGGGGGTCCTATTTGCTTGTACACATAAAGTTCAAGTCGAAACCAAGGAGCCAATTACAATCAATATTAATGTGAAAATTGATCATGAAATTCGAGTCAAAGTGGATAAAGAGCTTGATGATGTATTTAGTGATGATAGTAACTTGTTTTAAGCCAATTTAGGAACAACCTCATGAAAAACAGAATATTTACATCCCTTACTATTGTCAGTTTGCTTTTTAGCAGTATTGCTTTTGCAATAGGTTTAGATGAAGCCAAAGATAAAGGTCTAGTGGGCGAAAAAGACAACGGCTACTTAGGAGTAGTCATTGCCCAAAAAGATGCACAAGGCTTAGTCGCTGATATCAATGCTAAGCGAAAAGCAGTATACGTCGAACTCGCAGCTAAAAATGGTATTACCTTGCAGCAAGTAGAAAAGTTGGCCGCTAAAAAAGCATATGACAAAACCAGTACGGGACATTATTTGTGGGTAGGTAACCAATGGGTTAAAAAGTAGTTTTAGTAGAGTAAGATTAAGCGCAAGTAAACAAACTTTATATTGATACCTAAAACACTCAACGGTTATATCACTTCATAGGGAAAAGTGACCACTGAAAGAGTTTAAAAGATACTTAAAGTAAGGTGCCCGAGCTAGGTCAAAGAAACAAAGGAAAAAGTTCTCCTGTCTATTGACTTGAGTTATCGCTATCCAAATTATGGCTCTGGGCACAAGCTTTACATATACATTTTTTATCTTTATCTGCATTAAGGACTTGGCATAACAAACTATCGGGAAACGTTATTGCGCTATCCATACACCAACAAGCTGCACCTTTTTCACTGGGTGATAGGTTACCGCAAAAATTATTTTCGCCACACAAAGGACAACGGTTAGGAGTGGTACTTTTTTCTAAACTCAAGACTGACTCAATAAAATTAATTATGTAAATGTAAAGATGCAAGTAAACAGGACATCCATGATAAGCGCTTTCATAATAACTAAATTATGGGTTCATCTATTGAGGATGACATGCAAAGTCCTATGGATGAGTTAGTAGTTCGACCATTAGCCGTTGAAAATTTGACCGCTGAATATAATATAACGATACATGCGATGATTATCACTAGGATAATTAAAAGTAATTCCAAGACCTCAAGGCTGACATTATCCTGGCAGATTGTGAATAACTGATGTTTACCAACAATTAATAATAGAGCCGTTCTCAGGAGGCAAAGACGCTAAGCAAGGCTTTACCAAACATAGCTCAAAAATGCCCCAAAAATACGCGTATTAAAAAAG